>DASTEB010000111.1:0-9399 GCA_035710025.1 Chloroflexia bacterium | reverse complement strand
CAGTCCAACACAACGTGGCTTGGCACAGCGATGGACAGGTCGCCCCCGAAGATCATCGAGTTAATACCGATTACCTCGCCACGTGCATTGAGCAGCGGCCCGCCGGAATTACCCGGCGCCAACGGTACGTCAGACCGGATGTAGTCGGCCTGCCTTCCGCCGCGCAGCACGCCCGTGCGGCCCAGGCCGCTGACGATACCCGCGGTCAGGACGTAGCGGTGCCCCCAGGGGTGACCGACCGCGAAGACAAGGTCGCCCACTCGAAGCTGCCGCGAGTCCCCCGCTGGGATCGCCGGCAGGTCGCTCGCTTCGAGCTGCAGCAGCGCGAGGTCGAGCGCAGGGTTTTGCGCTATAACTTCGCCCGCAAGCTGCCGCCCGTCCTCGAAGTGCACGGTAGGCCGCCCGCCCGTCCCGACCACCACGTGATGGTTGGTCAGCACTCTGCCGTCAATCGACCACAAGACTCCTGAGCCTGCTCCCCTGCCGCGCCCGCGCACCTCGACCACGCTGCGGCGGGCCCGGGTCGCCAGTTCCGCCAGGGCGTCCGATATGCTCTCTTGCGGATGCTCCGGCCCTGTCGTTATGATGCTTTCTGTTGTTTCGACAGCCATCTCTTTATCCTGTTCTCTTTACTTGCGCTCGGCGATTGTGGCATGAAGCGCCACCACCTGCTCGCCGCGCAGCACGTCGACCTGAACGCTCTTGCCGACACGCTCACCTGAGAGCAGCGCCAGGAGGGCGTCGCTGTCCAGCACCGCTTGTCCATCGAGGCCGAGCACGATGTCGCCAACCAGCACGCCGGCCTTACTTGCCGGGCCGCCTTCCTCTACGTGAACCACGAGCAGACCGCTTTCCTGCGTCCGCCCACCGAGTTTACGGCCCTCGAGGCTCACCTGCTGGCTGCCGATGCCCAGGTAACCGCGGCGGATGGTGCCGTGTTCGGCGAGCGCCTTAGCGGTGCGCCAGGCTACCTGGGCCGGGATTGCGATGGCGGTGCTCCCGAGAAGGCCCGACGTCATAACGCCCAGCACTTCACCCTTCAAGTTCACGAGCGCACCGCCCGAAAACCCGGGATAGGGGCGCGCGTCAGTCGTGAGGAACTTCTCGAGCAACGCGCCCTCGCGGGTCCGGACAGGCCCGCCGACCGAGCTGATAACGCCGCTGCTCGCCATAGGGGTTCCACTGGACGGCCGCCCGACGGCAAGCACATACTCACCCACTCGGAGCGTTCCCTCACCAAGCTGCGGGGCGTCAAGTCCGATTCCCTCTGCACGCAGAACGGCGAGATCAGTTGCGCGATCCAGGCCGACGAGCTTCGACTTGACGCGACGCCCGTCCGCAGTCTCAAGTTCGGGCGTCTCGATTTCCAGAACGTGCGCGGCGGTCAACACCAGGTCGGGCGCGAACACGATGCCCGAGGCTGCCTGACGCTCGCGGCCGTCAACAAGTACGATAGACGCCGCCACCTTCTCGACGGCATCGGCGCTCTGCGTGGACAACTGCACGAGCACGGGATTTGTTCCGGCTATTGCTTCCATTGTTGTATTACCTCTTCTTGCTAGACAAGTTCTGTATTGTTGTCGCCCATTGCCCGGGTCGGCTCGCCGCCTTCGGCGCGCTCCTGCGCCGGTGAGCTGCCGCCGTCCTCGGCCGATTGAACCCGGTCGGGCTGAGTGCTTTCGCCCGTCGCCGGGCGCTTGAAGATCATGTAGCTGGTCTCCGCGGGCCAAAGCGGGTGCACACCCGCCAGCTCCCAGCCGTCCTTGCCCAGGTGGTCGAGCACCGCACGCACAAACGCGCTCCGTCGCTCGCCCTTCTCCATGAATATCTCCTGCCCTTCGATCGACACGCGGCCGCGGAAATCGACGTATGCCACGCGGTACTCCCATGCTGCCATGGCTTTGCCTCCAGTAGTCTTGCGGATAGTATCCGGCCCTGGCGGCGTAAATCCCCTGACGCCGCCAGGGCCGTCTGACTTGAGTATGCCGGACCGGGCGCGCGATTACCCCTGCCTGTAGATAGGGCAGAGTCCCTATCGTGTGGACAGGGGCGATAGAGAAGGGTTACCGGCCAGGACGGTCAGTCGAAGATGAGACCCAGTTCGCGCGCCCGAGCGACGGCAGCGCCCCGACCCCTGCCCTGTACGTCAAGCTTCTGGTAGATCTGCGCCAGGTGGTACTTGACAGTGCCGACCCCGATGTTCATGCGGGCGGCGATCTCTTTGTTAGAGAACCCTGCCGAAAGCAGGCTGAGCGCTACTTCCTCCTGCGGGGTCAAGCGTTCGTACTGCGTCGAGCTGTCAGTCGCGAGCCCGGCGCGCACCGGGCGCGGAGGCAGGTCGTCAGTCCGCGGTGCAGTGCGGTCGGGCGAGGCTTGAGGAGTAAGAGGTATGGTCAACTCAACTCGCATGCCGTAGCCCCTGCCGGAGGATAGGGCAAGCGAGCCGCCCGCCTCGCCTATCCGCTCATACGAGGCGAGCATGGCCTGCTCGGTGTCGCGCCGCTCGCCCGGAGATAGCTCGGCGTCGTGCTCGATGCGTACGCTCAGGGACAAGGCCTCAAATGCGAGCTCCAGCGCAAGGTGGTGCATCTCGCCCGCCGTCCGGGCAGACGACAGCACCGGATGCAGAGCGTCCAGGATGAGCCTGTGCACTCGGTCAGGTACGTCGGACGGCTTGCCCGTAAGCCGCAGATCGAGGTCTACGTCGCGCGCCTCGGTGATCGAGCGAACGAGTGCCCACAGCTCGGTTACAAGCGACCGGCTCTCGACAGGTGCGGGCGCGCTCACTTGGTCGCGCTCCTTCGGGGACGCTTCTCACGGCTCTCGAGCAGGTGGTCGTAGAAGAGGTACTGCTGCGCCCAGCCTGCCTTCTCGAAGCGTGACTGGTAGAACGCGAGCACCTGGGCGTAGGCAGCGGGCGTGAGCGACTTGCCCCGGAGGTTCGGCAGATAGCGGTCGCGAGTCAACTGCCACACGTGCGTGTCTACCGGCACAGCCTGGTCCTTCTTCATTGCGAACAGGCACACGCAGTCGGCGATCTTCGGCCCTACCCCGTCAAGCTGCTGTAGCTCTCCCCTGGCCGTCGCGTAATCGAGCGCCGACACCTGCTCAAGCCAGCCGTCCGGACGGGCAGCTACCTGGGCGGCAACCTTCACGAGATTCGCGGCCCGCCACTCCAGTCCGGTCCGCTCGGCCAGGTCGACAGGGTCAAGACCGGCTATCAGCGATGCACGAGGGAAGGCGTGCGTGAGTACGTTGCCCGCCAAGTCGGTGATTGGCGCGCCCCAGGTCTGCGCAATCGTCGCGATGGCTTTCATGATTCGCGGTATGAAGTTGGCGGTAGAGCAGATGAACGACAACAGGCATTCCTCGGGGTCCTGGTCTACGATGCGCAAGCCCCGAAACCGCTCGCCCAGGCTGCCGAGGTAGGGGTCGGCCGCGGCCCAGGAGGCGTACAGCGCTTCGAGGTCCACGTCGAGCCGCAGGTATCGGCGCACGAACTCGGCGTCCGGCTCGCCGGGGAAGGTGGCGAACTCGAACACGTCGGTGTCGCCCGAGGAGGACGCCAGCCTCATACGCAGCATTCGCCCATCCGTAACGGCGTCCCACCAGCCGTTGCGCGTGCGCCGCCAGCGGAACATCTGACCGTTCGGCAGGGTGTGTTCGAGGTTCAGCAGGCCCGCCGGGTACTCCAGCGTGCCGGTAGGGAAGGTAGGGGCGGCAGACATTCGGTGCTCCTGGCTACTTTATACCACGACCGACAAAGTTTGGCCCCGCGCGCTGCGGGTGATATAATGGGGACGGCCCGGCGACAGTACCATCGAAAAAGTGCAGCGGGCCGGAGGCCAACCGATTGAGCGTGCGTGCTAATCACATGCCGGTCCGCGAGATACGCGCTCTGATAAACAGGGAGAGATACGAGGCGCTTGCGGTGCGCGATCCCATAGCCATCGCCACAGCGGCCGAGCGCTTCAACACCCTTGACAGCGTGCTGGCGGAGATGCCCGAGGATGAGGTGCTGGACCTGTACAAGCCCTTGCTATCGGTGTCGCAGGCGGCGCGGCTGCTCGGGTACAAGCCCAAAGAGGTACGCAGGTTGCTCGGACAGGGCAAGCTGTCGGGCAAAAAGGTCGGGGCCGAGTGGCGAATCCCGCTGAAGGCGGTGCTTTAGTATATAAGTCACCGGCCCGGCACCCAGTAGGGCCGTAGATCGAATGGGGCACGGCGTTGTGCTCGGGAGGTTCAGATGGCAGTCGAGCAGGAGACACCCAGGCCAAGCGCAACAGGCGAGTCGTTCGTGGCGAAACGCGTGGCCGACGTACCGCCTTCGGGCATCCGGAAGTTCTTCGACATTGTCGCGACGATGAAGGACGTCATCTCGCTGGGCATCGGCGAGCCTGACTTCGTGACGCCCGAGCCGATCCTGAAGGCAGGCATCCGCTCGCTTGAAGCGGGCCACACAGCTTACACGTCCAACTCCGGCATCCTCGAGCTGCGCGAGCTGCTGTCGAAGAACCTCGACCGCCTGTATTCGGTGAAATACGACCCCGAAGCAGAGTTGCTCGTGACCGTTGGCGTAAGCGAAGCGCTCTTGCTGGCGCTCATGTCCGCCGTCGAGCCGGGCAACGAGGTAATAGTGCCCGAGCCGTGCTTCGTTGCCTACCAGCCGACCGTCATATTCGCGGGAGGCGTGCCGGTACCCGTGCCGACGTACGTTGAGCAAGGCTTCCAGGTCACGGTGGAAGACCTTGAGCGGGCACGTACGCCTCGCACCCGCGCTATCCTGCTCGGATACCCCAACAACCCCACCGGGGCCGTCCTGGACCGAGCCAGGCTGCTTGAGATCGCCCGCTGGGCGGAAGAGCACGACCTGCTCGTGATTTCCGACGAGATTTACGACCGCCTTGTGTACGGAATCGAGCACACCTGCTTCTCGTCGCTTCCCGGGATGTGGGAGCGCACCATCCTGCTCGGCGGATTCTCCAAAGCATACGCCATGACCGGCTGGCGCATCGGGTACGCGGCCGCCCCGCCCGCCATTCTCGCGGCGATGCGCAAGGTCCACCAGTACATCATCATGTCGGCCCCCACCACCGGGCAAGAGGCCGCTATCCAGGCGCTGAAACAGGGCGAGCCTCATGTGCAGGCCATGCGAGCCGAGTACGACCGCCGCAGGCGCACCATCGTGGACGGCTTCAACCGGCTTGGCCTGACCTGCTTCGAGCCTCGCGGCGCCTTCTATGCCTTCCCCTCGATCGAGAGCACGGGCCTGAACGAGGACGAGTTCGCCGAGCGCCTGCTCATGGAAGAGAAGGTCGCCATGGTGCCGGGCACGGCGTTCGGGAAGTCTGGCGCCGGACATGTGCGCGCTTCGTACGCCACCTCCCTGGAGAACATCGAAGAAGCGCTCAATCGACTCGAGCGCTTCATGTCCCGGCTGAAATAGGCTGCCCTCTACGGCAGGCCCAGCGTCAGCGCTTCCAGCGCGAGGCGTGGATTGACGTTCTCCTGAAGTTGCCGGCGCGCTGTCTGTACGAGCGCGATAGCCTCGGCTGCTCGCCTGGGTGAGATGCGACGGGCAGTGGAGGCGATGGCGCTCGCCTGGTCTATGCCGGCCGCAAGCTCCTGTGCCCCGGCACCCGCTGCCATCACGTCGCGCCACCAGCCTTCCCACGCGTCGAGGTAAGCGTGCAGACCGGGGCGGTCATCTGTGTACATCTTGGCCAGCCGCGTAGCCACCGCAACGCGCTCCAGCATGCTCGCCCCAACGAGTAACGCCGCCACTTCTAGGGCTGCCTTTCGGCGCGAGAGCGTTTCCGGCCGTTCCAGCAGTCCGACGGCGGTCCCCAACCGTCCATCAGCCAGCGCGGCCAGAAGGTCTGCCTGCTCTCGGTCGGCGTGCCATCGCTCGCGCAGCGCTCGGGCAATCGCGTCACGAGAAATCCCTTGAAGCGGTACCACGAAACAGCGCGACGCCACGGTCGGCAGCACCAGCGACTCGTCCGAGGCCAACATCATGAGCACCGTGTGGCCGGGCGGCTCCTCCAGCGTCTTCAGAAGGCAGTTCGATGCCTCCTCGTTCAGCCGCTCCGCGTCGCCGATGATCAGCACGCGCCAGCGGCCGGAATGCGGTGTGAGGCCGACCGTCTCCTGCATCTCACGGATTACCTCAATGCGGAGTTCTTTGGCGGGGCCGGTCTTCGACCTGGCCGCGGCCTCCCCGTTGTTGCGCGCCTGCGTCTCCAGGTTGATCTCCACGATGTCGGGGTGCGAGCCGTGCGCGATGCGCGAGCACGACGAGCACAGCCCGCAGGGCACATCCGGCCAGGTTTGCCCGGGTGTAGGCTCGGCCAGGCAATTCAGGGCCATCGCGTATGCAAGGGCGAGCGTGCGCTTGCCGCTGCCGGGCGGCCCGGTGAACAGGTAGGCGTGGGGCACAATACCCGAGCGCAGGATGCGGCGCAGGGTCTCGACGGCCCGCTCGTGGCCGACCACGGGCCAGCCGGGCTGATAGGTTTCCGGGTCGTAGTTAAGCGACACGGCCAGGTTCTACCGCTTGACCGGGCGCGCCGGGCGAGAGGTCTTGGGAGGCTCGGCCCCGGCGCGTGTTGTAATGAACGTGGGCGCGAGCGCAGAGTCAAGCTTGCGCCGGTCCTCGGTGGTAAGCGCCGTGGCGCCGCGACCGCCCGGCTCTCCGCCCATGTCGGCCTGGGCGGCGGCCATCGCCTCACGCACCTCGCTCATCGGCACGCCCGTGAACGAACACTCGCTTATGGTGATATCCGGGTTGCGGGTGAAAACGGCCAGGCCCTTTACCGGAGCCTTCGGCTTGCCTATCTGCTCAAGCAGGGAGCGGACCGCAGCGGTCGCCGCCTGCACCTCAAGGCTGGGGTTGCCCACCGGGGGCTTCAGGCCCGTCATCCTATCTAGGAAGTTCGATTGCGAGCGCCACTGGTCGCCGCCCTGCCCGCCCTTGCACGTGACGGGTCCAGCTGCGTCGCTTGTGACGATCGCGACAATTCCGTCGGGCGTGATCAGCATGTGCGGCACGTACGTCTCGCCAATCTTTGCGTAGTGGTGCAGTGAGTACTTGGCGTTCAGCCCGCGCAGTTCTGTGTTCAGCACGCCGTCGGGCTGCGGGCCGGCGAGTCGTCTCACGGCGTTTCGGCCCATGGTCCAGATCGGGAAGCCGACGAGAAGAAACGGGTATGCCAGGAAGATCAGGTACGCGTACTCGATGTTGAACGAGAACAGGGACAGCACGAAAGAGATGGCAATCAATACGATGCCAATGGTCTGAAGGCGCTTTGCCCTTGCTTTGCGTTCCTCAAGGTAGCCTTCATGCAAGTATATATTCATAGAGGACGATTGTGCTCCGCAGCCGGTGCTCTGTTGCAGGGCTTACTTGCCTAACGGGGTGAAAGTGACGTGACGCCACACGGCCGGCGCTACTCGTGGGTCCGCCTCTGTGCCATAATACAGACTATCGTGCCGGCTCGCAACCCAGGGAGCGTCTGCATTGAGGACGATCATGCGCGGTCGGCGCGTCGCAAGGAGAGCCACAGGCATACGCCACCTGCGATCACAAGGGCGGCAGGCACGGCGACGTCCCAGTCTGACCCCATGCCTGCGTCGGCCAGCGTCGGGCGATGGATCGCAGCGGTTAAGCCGTTGAGCAGGTAGCCCGGCTCCACAACAAGCGGCGATTCCGCGGGGTCGTATATCGTCGCGGACTCACCCGGGTCCCCGGCCAAGAGCAATCCGTGCAAACGGTAGTAGACCTGAAAGTCGACGAGCGCCCCGGGAATAGACACCAGGGCACCGAGCACCCCCAGCACGACCCAGGCACCGGTAACGATGTACCGTACCCAGGCATCACTCTGCGGCTCACCCCTCGTCTCGCGCTTCTTCAATATGAGGTGGCCAACCGATGCCAGCGGCCAGACTAGCAGCGGCAATACCGGCATAACCAGACGCGGGCCCCACGCGAAGTTGCCCGTCCAAGCCCACCACATAGCGTTGAACACGAATCCTACGGCCGACTCCGTAAGGATGAGCACGACGGTTATGCGCCCGAGCCCGGACCCACTTCGGTACATGAGCCAAAGGCCAATCGGGACGAGCAACAGCACGGGAGCATAGAGGAAGACACTCTTGCCCGGGCTCAGCAGAAGGCCTCCAAGTCCTTCGAGCAGTGGAGTGCTAAACCCCGGCTCCCTCTCGTAGCCGGTACGCAGCAAGCCGTTCGCGAGGTCGCCGTATCGAACGTAGTTGTACCCGACCTGCACGAGCAATCCGATTATAGGACCTACGGCAAACAGTAGCCCCGCGCAAATCGCCGCTCGAAAGCGCTCGCGTACTTGGACGAGCGCCCGGTCGTGCCATGCCTGCCACAGCACGGCCAGCCCTGGAGCAGGTATATAGATAGCAAACGCCGGCTTGAACCAGAACATCGCCCCCAGGCACAGGCCGGCCAGCAGGATGCGCCATGGCCTCGTGCTCTCGCCCTTGCGTGTCGGAATGATGAGCAGCAGGCCGGCAAGTAACAGCGCGGCGCCGGCCGGTTCGGAGAAGAACGTGCGTGCATAGTTGAGGGCCGGCGTGCAGAGCAGATAGGTCGCTGCCACCGTGACCGAGACACCAGGAGATGCGAACCGCCTTGCGGCCACATAGAGCAACCAGCACGTTGCCGCCGTCAACGCCAGGTTGGTCAACGAGACCGTGAACCTGGTGAGCGGATCGAGCGTGCCGCCGAACTGTAATAACAACTTTCCGAGCGCGTAGAATGGCACCCCGATCAGCGACTGCCCAAAGCCGTACTTAGTCCACGTCTCTTGGCCGGGATATCGTGTCGGCGCCCCGTATTCAAAGAGGCCGGCCGTCATCTGGTACATGCGGTCCGAGTCAAAGGCGTTCATGTAGCCCAGCACGATAAGGAAGAGGGCGGCGGTCAATGCCAGGCATGCCCAAAGCGCAGTCCACTTGCTGCGTATGGACGGCATGCCGCGCCGTCCAATCCGCGCGCTCACCAGTAGCAGCACGAGGAAGACGACAGGCAACGCCCATGCAATGGTCTGCATCCAACGGTCGCGGTAGACCACCAGGAGGCCCAGCACGGCCGGCACCGCCGCGCTAAGGAGAAGCGCAAGCCCGGGCCTGCCGCTCCACAGCACGACGCACGCATACATGAGGCCTGCCCCCAGGGCCATCAACGCGAGGTCTGCCAACGCGCGAAGACGAGCTTCCGGCGCGTAAATTGCCATTTCTTTGACCAGGCGGCCAAGAGACCGATTATCGCCAGGCGCCGAAAGCCGCGGTCCTTCGAGCGTGACTCGGGGATCGCTCGAGCTTGTTGTGCCCCAGCCCTGTACCGTCCAGGGTTGCCCGGGCAGCGTGGGA
>DASTEB010000110.1:0-6527 GCA_035710025.1 Chloroflexia bacterium | reverse complement strand
GCTGTACTGAGGAGCATCGAGAATGTATACCACTGTTCCCGACCCGACGCAAGAAGGCGGCGCCCCCGTCGCCCGCTCCGTAGACCTCCCACTTCGCCAGGTCGACCCCGAGCTTTGGGAGGCTATCGAGAGCGAAAAGCGCCGCCAGCGCGACAAGATCGAGCTGATCGCCTCGGAGAACTACGTCAGCGCAGCCGTGCTCGAAGCCCAGGGTTCGGTGCTCACCAACAAGTACGCCGAGGGCTATCCGGGCAGGCGATACTACGGCGGCTGCGAGTACGTGGACATCGCGGAGAACCTCGCCATCGAGCGCGCCAAACAGCTTTTCGGCGCCGACCACGCCAACGTGCGGCCCCACTCGGGCGCGCAGGCCAACATGGCCGTGTACATGGCTGTGCTCCAGCCCGGCGACAAGATCCTCGGCATGGGCCTCGCCTTCGGCGGCCACCTCACCCACGGCTACCACGTCAACTTCTCCGGCAAGCTGTACCACGCCACCTCTTACCCTGTTGACCGCGAGACCGAGCGCATCAACTACGACGCCCTCGAAGAGCAGGCCGTGGCCGAGCAGCCCAGGATGCTGGTCGTCGGCGCGAGCGCCTACCCTCGCGTGATCGACTTCGAGCGCTGCCGCGCCATCGCCGACAAAGCGGGCGCGATGCTCATGGTGGATATGGCCCACATCGCGGGCCTGGTCGCGGCGGGCATTCACCCCTCGCCCATTCCCTACGCCGATTTCGTCACCACCACCACGCACAAGACCCTGCGCGGCCCCCGCGGCGGCATGGTGCTCTGCACGGAGCAGTACGCCAGGGACGTGGACAAGTCGGTCTTCCCCGGCATCCAGGGCGGCCCCCTCATGCATGTCATCGCCGCCAAGGCAGTGTCGTTCAAGGAGGCCCTGCAGCCCGACTTCAAGGAGTACCAACGCCAGATCGTGGCCAACGCCCAGCGCCTCGCCGCCGGGCTTGAGCAGGCCGGGTTACGGCTCGTGTCGGGCGGCACCGACAACCATCTCATGCTGGTCGACGTTCAGCCGCTCGGCATCACAGGCAAGGAAGCCGAGGCCGCGCTAGACGAGGTGGGCATTACGGTCAACAAGAACGCAATCCCATACGACCCGCAGCCGCCTGCAAAGGCATCGGGCATACGAATCGGCACGCCCGCCGTCACAACCCGCGGCTTCCGCGAGCCTGAGATGGACGAGATCGCCCGCCTCATCGGCGAGGTGCTGCGCTCCCCCGGCGACGAGGCCGTCAAGCAGCGCGCCATCGAGGACGTGCTGGCCCTGTGCAGCAGGTTCCCCGTGCCCGGCATCGGCTAGAGCAACACGATGGAAAACGTCTACATCTCCGGCCACCCACTGGTCCAGCACAAGCTCGCGCTCATGCGCTCGGTCGACACCGAGCCGAAGAAGTTCCGCGAGGTTGTGCGCGAAATCACCGGGCTGCTGCTCTACGAGGCCACGGCCGACCTCGCCACGGTCGAGATCGACGTGCAGACGCCTCTCGCCGTGATGAAAGGCTGCGAGATCGCCGACCGGATCGGCTTCGTGCCCATCCTGCGCGCAGGCGTCGGAATGGTGGATGCCGCCCTCGACCTGATACCGACGGCCCAGGTCTGGCATATCGGCCTTTACCGCGACCACCGCACGCTCATGCCCATCGAGTACTACAACAAGCTCCCCGTCCAGCCCACCGTGGACATTTGCTACGTGCTCGACCCCATGCTCGCCACCGCGGGCTCGGCCACCGCCACCGTCAAGATCCTCAAGGACTGGGGGGCGCGCCGCATCAAGTTCGTCGGCCTGATCGCTGCGCCCGAGGGTGTCAGCCGCTTGCACGGGGAGCACCCCGACGTGCCCATTTACGTGGGCGCGGTGGACGACCACCTGAACGAGCACGGCTACATCGTGCCCGGTCTGGGCGACGCGGGCGACCGGCAGTTCGGCACCTCATAGCGGTCCGCCGCGCCCGCAAGGAAACATAGCCCGCAGCCCTTGGAACCGCTGACCTTTCAGGAACACATCCCCTATATGGCCGCCGTCGCGGTCCTGACGCTCATCATGTCCCTCGTGCTGACGCCGCTGGTGCGCCGCTGGGCAGTCGGGCGCGGCTGGGTTGACGTGCCGGGCGAGGAGCGCCGCGTGCACAAGGTCGCAGTGCCCCGGCTCGGCGGCATCGCCATGTTCGCCGCCTTCACTGCAGGCGTGCTCCTCACCTTCGCCTTTCCCGACCTGCGCCGGGGCAAGGTGGGCAACGAGCAGTTCGAGGTCACGCGCGTGCTCCTCATGCTGGCGGGTGCGGCCATCATCACCGCGGTCATGGCGGTGGACGACGTGCGCGGCCTCAAGCCGATGCCCCGGCTCCTGTGGCAGATCGGCGCGGCTCTCCTAGTGGTCGTGCCCAGCCTCGTATGGCCGGGCGGCGCCAACCCCGACGACCTAGACCGCGCCGCCGTACACTACGACCAGGGCGCTGGCGTGCTCGTCACCGCCGTGCAGAACCCCTTCGGCGGCACGCTCGACCTGCCCCTCGCGCTCGGCGTCTTCCTGACCATCTTCTGGATCGTGGGCACCACCAATGCCATCAACTGGATCGACGGGCTTGACGGCCTCGCAGCTACCGTGTCGGCCGTGGCCTGCCTCGCGCTGTTCGCCGTAATGGCGTTCGTGCTCGACCCGCCGCAGCTTACCCTGGCCTACCTTCCCCTGCTCCTGCTCGCCGCCATCCTGGGCTTCCTGCCCTACAACCTCCACCCGGCGCGCATATTCATGGGCGACTCGGGAGCGATGTTCCTCGGCTTCACCCTGGCCGTGCTCGCCGTGATCGGCGGGGCCAAGGCCGCTGCCGCCCTGCTCGTGCTTGGCATCCCCATCCTCGACGGCGCGTACATGATCGTCTACCGCCTCTACAGGGGCCGCGCCCCCACCGTTCCCGACCGCGGCCACCTGCACCACCGCTTACACGACATCGGCCTGACGCAGAACCAGGTCGTGCTCGTCTACCTCGCCCTGTGCGGCGTGTTCGGTGCCGTCGGTGTGCTCGAAATCCCCCGCCTTATCAAGCTCGGCGCGATGGTCGCCATGGTCGTGCTGCTGGTTGCCCTGTTCTTCTTCATCTCCCGCCGCCAGTTCGACCTGCAGGCCGCTCGCCCCGCCCCACCTGCCGCAGCACCCACACGTGATAAGGCCTAGCCATCCCACCATGCACCGCTTCTACGTACCGCCCGGGGCCATCTCGCAGGGCGAAGCCGCCATCCAGGGCGAGGCCGCCCGCCAGATCGCTCGCGTACTGCGCCTTCAGCCCGGCGACACCGTCTGCCTGTTCGACGGCTCAGGCGACGAGTACGTGGTCCGCCTTACCTCCCTCGCCCGCGACGAAGCCCGCTCCGAGATCATCGAGCGCCGCCCCGGGCAGGCCGAACCCTCCGCCCGCGTCACCCTCTATCTCGCCCTGCTCAACAAGCCCGACAAGTTTGAGTGGGCGCTGCAGAAATGCACCGAGGTCGGCGCCGCCGCGTTCGTGCCCCTGCTCGCCGCTCGCTCCGTATCAGGCCCGCCCAACCCCTCGCGCTATGAGCGCTGGTCGCGCATCATACAGGAAGCCGCCGAGCAGAGCGAGCGCACTCTGCTCCCGGCACTGCAACCTCAGTTGGCGTTCGCTGAGGCAATCGCTCGCGCTTCGTCCGGCCCCGCAGTCATCCCGTCTCTCGGCGCGTCCTCGCCCATCATGCGCGCGCTCGACCTCACCGCCAAGCCCACCAACCTGAGCATATTCGTCGGTCCCGAAGGCGGCTTCACCCCCGACGAAATCGCCGCCGCGGAAGCAGCGGACGTGGTGCCCGTCACCCTCGGCTCGCGAACACTGCGCGCCGAGACTGCCGCCGTGGTGGCGCTAACGCTCGCCCTGCAGGCCCTTGGCGAAATGGAGTAGAATCAACTCTGCCGCGTTACGTACAACGGCGAACTCGCCCTCTCAGGAGGACACATAAATGCCGCAGCTAACCCTTGACCTGGCCGACGAACTCGCTGCCCGCTTCTTCGCCGAGCGGGCGCATGTTGCAGACGCATCGAACGAATACACCCGCGAGCAGATGCTGGCGTTCCTCTCGGATAACGCGGAGCAGGTCGTAGCCGAAATCCAGGGCATGACGCCCGAGCAGATGGCCTACCGCCTGCCAGGCGCCCCCGAAGGACCCGACGAGAGCGGCGACGAGGAAAACTTCGACATCTCGGAGATCGTGTCGCACCTGGCGGTGGGCACCGCCTTCCACTGGTGGAACCTGACCCGCGCCCTGCGGGCCGACAGGCCGCCTATCCCCCACGCGCCCGACGGCGTGCACGTCACGGGGAAAAAGCGCACAGGCATGGGCGCGGGCGGCTGGCGCGGAGGCTCGGCCGAGGAACTGAGCGCGCTGCTCAGGCAGACTGTAGCCGACTTCTCGGCCTACGTGCGGTCGGTGCCCGACGACGTGTGGGAGCAGGGCCGGTCCAGCTTCGGCCTCTTCAGGGATATGTCCCCGCACGACTGGCTCTTCCTGGTCGCCGTGCACTCCGCCATGCACCTCAACCAGATCCGCCGCCTCAAGGCGATGCCCGACTTCCCGAAGGGCTAGCGCCCGCTTCCGAAACCGCCCAGGATATTGCCCAACTGCTGCAGTAGCTGAAAGATGAACGGGATGGTCAGCGCGGCGATCAGGATGCCGTAGACGATCCGCGCCCACTTGCCCTTGTACCAGTCGTCCCCCGAGTACTCTTCGACGTAATCGTAGTAGGCGTCCTCGTCTCGCCGCGACTCTCGCCTGCGATAGTCGTCCGGCGCGTATCCCCCGACAGGCGTCAGCCCCTGTTGCTCGTCCTCGTACTCCCACCCCTCGTCGTCCATCGCCCCGTGCCACCGGCGCACTTCCTGCCTGGCCCGCACGTCGTCCTCGGTCGGCAGCAGCCGCCACGCGCCGGATGGGTCGTCCGTCTCGACTGCAACATCGTTCCCGACCTCGACAGTGTCGCTCTGCTCCAGCCCGGTGTTCCACAGGTACCCGCTCGACGACACGTCGGAGCGCGAATCGAGCACCTCGCGTGCATCGTTCACGCGGTCCCGCGGCACCCTGAGCACCTGCGGCACGAAATCGAACCCGGAGAACTGCGCGATGTCGGCGCTCTGCGCGCGCTGCATAAGCACAGGGATGCCCGCGTCCTTCAACTGCGACATGAGAAAGTTACCGATTATCGCGTTGGGCGCGTTCATCACGATCGTCCAGTGCGGGTCCTCGTCGGGGTTGAGCAGGCCCGGCACCGTCGGCGGCCTCTCCACCGTCTCCACGGCAACGCCGCAGTCGGGGCAGATCTCGACCCACGACTCGTACTCATAGCCGCACTTAGGACAGCGGCGCACCACTTCAGCTTCCATACATCAAGTATACCACCCGGCGGCCCGGCTCCCTTGCCCCGGCTCCCTTGCCCCGGCTCCCTTGCATTGAACGCGCACAGGCTCGAATGCTATCATGGATCGAGCACTCCGAAACCCTCCCGCAATACCCCGATGGAAGTGCCGCCACGAGAGGGAGCCGCCGATGCACAAGCTGTTCAAGGCCATCTACTTCGCCGCCATGGTTGCCGAGACGGCCATACGCGCACCTTACAACACGCGCCGCCGCAATCTGCCGAAGCAGGAAAGGCGCATCACGCCCGCGGAACAGGGCCTTCTTGGCGCGCTGTTCTTCGCGATGTTCGTTCTCCCCCTGGTCTACAGCGTGAGCCGCAGGCTCGACTTCGCCAACTACCGGCTATCGCCTTCTGCGGGTAAGCTGTCCGGCGCGCTTGGGGCTGTGTTCATGGCCGCCGCGGTATGGGTGTTCTGGCGGTCGCACAGGGACCTGGGCGCGAACTGGTCTCCCACCCTGGAGATCACCGAGCAGCATACCCTTACCACCACCGGGGTCTACGGCAAGATCAGGCACCCCATGTACGCCTCGCAGGCTCTGTGGGGCGTGGGACAGGCTTTGCTGCTGCAAAACTGGGTCGCCGGGTTCGGGGCGCTGCCGGCCTACGTCGCCATGTACCTCATACGCGTGCCGCGAGAAGAGCAGATGATGCTCGAGCACTTCGGCGACGAGTACCGCGAGTACAGCGCACGCACAGGCGGCATCCTTCCGCGATTCGGCGCCTGATCGGGGCTTGCTTACTCACTCGCTGCCCGCGCACGCTCCCGCCGCAACACCCACCACGGCACCACCAGCAGCACCACCAGCGCCGCCCCCACTCCCAGCACCGACAGTATCGTGATCAGCCGCCCCCACTCCCACGACGCCGGGCGGAACTGCATCGTAATCGTGGACTGCCCCGCGTCGACCTTCACCGCCCGGTACGCGTGGTAAGCTATCTGTACGGGCACGCTCCTCCCGTCGATGGTCGCCTCCCACCCCGGGTACCACGCGTCGGTCAGCACCACCCAGCCCGGCTCCTGCGCGTTCACCTCGATCACCACTTCCTGCGGCGCGTACCGCCTCGCCACCACGCTCTCCGG
>DASTEB010000109.1:0-3446 GCA_035710025.1 Chloroflexia bacterium | reverse complement strand
GAAGTACGCGCCGTCCGCGAACTCGCCAAGCAGCGTTGCCGCCACCTGTATACCGAGCCGCGTCTTACCGATGCCGGGCGGCCCCGTCAGCGTGACCAGCCTCGCCTCGTCGCGGCGCAGCACCTCGCCCACCGCCTCTATTTCTCGCTCGCGCCCGACCAGCGAGGTAAGCTGCAGCGGCAGGTGATTGGGTGGCGAGGGGTGGCTGTTCACCTGCTCTCCGTTACCGGCTGCGAGCCTCGGCTACGTTCCTCGCCAGCCCTTGCTCGACCGCCCACGCCGATACCTGGGCGCGCGACCGAAAACCCAGCTTCGACAGGATGTTGCTCACGTGGCTCTCCACGGTCCGCTCGCTCAGCACCAGCGTGTCGGCTATCTCCCGGTTCGACCTCCCCTGCGCCACCAGCGCCGCCACCTCACGCTCTCGCCGTGTGAGAACAACCGGCTCCTCGGCCGACACTCGCGGCCCGGCGTCCTCTGCCTCTACCCCCAGGAAAGAATACATCTCCGCCAGCAACCGCTCCCAGGCATGCTCGTCTTCCAGCAATATGTGGTTCTTGCTCTCCAGCGGAACGAACCGCGCCCCCGGTATCAGCGCCGCGAGTTGCCGCCCCTCTTCGAACGGCACCACGGCATCCTCCCGCGCGTGCAGCACCAGCGTCGGCACCCTCGCGGCCCTGGCCACCTCGGTCAGATCGAGCGAATACGACACCTCGGACGACCTGGCGGCGTTCTCGGGCGAGGTCGAAAGCCTCTGCAGGTCGTTGAACCACTGCGCCTGCTCCGGCGTCGCGTCCGGGATGAACAGCGTCGTGAACATCTGCCGGAACGCCGGGTTGTCCCGCCCCCACCCTGTCCTGATGAGCGCGAGCAGCGCCTCGGCCTCCGCGGGCTGCTGCTCCGGCGCGTTGCGTGCCAGCCTGCCCCGCAGAAACGACCCGCACAGGACCAGGTGGCTCACCCGCTCCGGGTGGCGCACCGCGTACGCGATAGCCACCGCGCCCCCTCTAGACAGCCCCAACAGAGGGAACCTCTCAAGCCCCAGCGCGTCCACCACCGTCTCGAGGTCGCGCACCCATGCGTCCAGCGAGAAATCCTGCACGTCCCAGTCCGACAGCCCGCATCCCCGCTGGTCATACCGCACCAGCGTATGGCGCGCGCTCAGAGCGGTCAGCCAGTGCCGCCACACCGGGCTGTTCCAGTCGAACTCCAGGTGGCTCAGCCAGTTAGCCGCCTTCACCAGGGGCGGCCCGCTGCCGCTCGTGGCATACGCCAGCCGCACACCGTCAGATGTAGTGCAGAATCGAATGCTTTGCGTTGTCTTCGGGTCGTGAGCTTTCACCGTGCTAGTCTTCCGGCGTCAATCTACTGAACGCACCTGCTCCATCACGAGAATCGGCAACCTCTTCGCGTAAGCACTTGCATGGCCGAGGTGCCTGGTCCGGCGGAGGCCGGACTTCGTAAGTGTAGCCCGCAACTTTAGTTGCCGGGCGTTCTTCGGCCGCCGCCGCCTCCGGGTTCATTTCCTCGTATTGCGTCGACTCTTCTTATGCTGCACGCTTTTAATCCGTCAGGTGGACGATGCGCGCCCCTTTGCGCGTGTAGTACTCGAGCACCCTGTCGAGCGGCTTGTACATTGCCCACCCTGCAATGGGGGCTGCCTTCACGACGCGGCCCTCTCGCGCGGCTATGCCGAAGGTCGCATGGGGTAGCGAAATCCAGTACCATGCCTCCGCGGCTTCCATGCCTCAGCCCCCGCCCTCAACGAACTCCGAGTCCTTTGGCAACCTCGCCCCACCCGGCGCAAACACAATCTCTACCACCTCAGCCGGGCCAAGTGACCCGTCCGCCATGATCGGCGCGACCAGCACGCGGTGGTTGTTCGTGTCGGCCACGTACAGCCGCGGCCCGCCCGGCCCGTCCCACACCGACAACCCGCCCGGCTCGTACAACTCTCCCGCCTCCCCAGAGCCGAGCACCGTGCGCACTTCCTTCGTCCCCAAGTCGTACCGCTTGATCTTGTTGTTGTACGTGTCGGCTATATAGATCGCCTCGTCGTTGTACGCCACCCCCAGGCAGTGCTGCAGCCGCACCTCCACGCCCTTCCCATCCCGGTCCCCGAAGTCGAACAGCCCGCTTCCCAGCAGCGTCTGCGTGTACCCCTCGGGCGAGAAGTCGGCGGCCCTCACCGCGCTCGACTCGCTGTCGGCGAAGAACAACCTCTGCTCGTCGGTGGTCAGCCCGCTCGGCTGGGCCAACGTCGCCCGAGGGTTCGGCCCGTCATCGATGTTCTCCCGCCCCGACCCCGCGAACGGCGCGACCATCCCGCTCGACAGGTACAGCCGCCATATCTGGTGAGTGCCCGCCATCGCGATGTACAGGTAGTTGTCGCTCTCGAGCACGTCCCAGGGCGAATTCAACTCCGTCTCAGCCGCCACTCCGCCCTGCCGCGAGTACCCTATCTCCCCCGTACCCGCTATCGTAGTGACCGTGCCCGACACCAGGTCCGCCGCCCTCAGCGCGTGATTCTCCGTGTCGGCCACGAACAGCATGCTCTCCTGCAGCGCCATCCCGTGCGGGTGGTTCAGCGTGCACTCCCCGAACGCCCCGTCGCGAAACCCCTTCTCCCCGCTGCCGATAGTGTGCGTCACCGTCGCCCGCAGTCCGCTCTCGTCCGGCGTCGTAACCAGCACACGGTTATGCGCCGTATCAGCCACGAACAGCCGCCCTCCGACCGGGTCGGCCAGCACCTTGCCCGGGAAGCGCAGCGGCCCCGCGATCTCCGGCTCAGGCTCCGGCGAGATAGTCAGCGGACCCTCGATCAGGCTGCCTTCCGCCGCGAACGCCTCCACCGCCACCCCGATTATCCGGTCGAACTGATCGAACGTGAACTCGCCCGCGTGCGTGCCGATGTACCGCCCGTCCGGCGCAACCAGTACCATCGTAGGCCACGCCTGCACGCCGAACGCCCGCCACGTGCGGAACTGCCGGTCGTTCACCACCGGGTGCCCCACCTCCAACCTGCGGCAGGCCGTGCGGATATTCTCCGTCTCGCGCTCCGCGATGAACTTGCCCGCGTGTACCCCGATCACGACCAGCTTCCCCGCGTACTTCTCCTCCAGCCGGTGGACCACCGGCAGCACGTGCATGCAGTTGATTCACCCGTACGTCCAGAAGTCGAGCAACAGCAGCTTGCCCCGCAGGTCCTCCAGCGTGAGCGCCCTGCCCCCTGTGTTGATCCAGTCGAGGTTTGTGGGGAACGGTGGTGCCGGATACGTCCCGGCGATTCGGTCGGCCAATGTGGTGCTCCTTTACGGCGTGGTAAACCTACCGCCCGCACGAACGGTGCCGTGCTTGCGCCTACCCACTACCGCTCGCCCTCAAGCGCGGCGGCCAGCCTGGGCAGCGACTCGCTGTAGCGGTACTGGATATTCCGGTGCCCGTCG
>DASTEB010000108.1:0-19527 GCA_035710025.1 Chloroflexia bacterium | reverse complement strand
GATGGCGCGGTCGACGTGCCAGTCGTTGAACTTGCGGCGGGCAAGCTCGAGGTCCTTGGTCGCGTAGAGCGACGTGCCGTCGGAGCGCAGCACCACGAGCACGCGCCACGCCTCCTTCGGCTCGCGGGTGCCGTCCTTGCCGGTCTTCCAAAGCTCTTTGGCGTACTTCTCGGAAAGCTCGGGGCGCTCGCGCAGCCTGTCGTCCACGCGCACTATCACAGGGCCTTCGGGGCGCAGGTCCTCGGCCAGGCCCTGCTCGATCAGCTCGGTGACCACTGCCTTGCCCGGCTCCTCGACTTCGCTCTCGAAAAACCACGCGTCGAAGCTCACGCCCAGGTTGGCGAACACGCGCTCCAGCATGTCGAGGCTCCAGCGGCGCGTCTCGTTCCACACGGCCATAAGCTCAGGGTCCTGGGCCTCCCAGCGGGCGAACATCTGCTTGATCTCGGCGTTCCACTCGGGAGCCTTGTCCCAGTACTCGCGGTCGGCGTCCAGCTTAGCATAGTCGGCGCGCAGAGCGTCCATTGGGTCGGGATCCGCCTCGCCCTCGACTTCGGCTTCGTTCACCGTGAGGAGCGCGGGCGCCGAGGCATTGGCCGCATCGAGCGTGGAGGGCTGGGCGACGAGCAGCTGCCCGAGCGCGTCCCACAGGTTGAACACGATGTGGTTCTTCGTGGCGAGCACGGTCTTCCAGTCGGGCCCGTCCTTCGTCAGCAGCGTCTCGGCGACGTGCTGCGCGGTGGGCGCGTCCTCGGGCGTGCTTTCGGCCCAGGCCTGCAGCGTTGTGGTGAGGTGGGCGGCTACGGCGGGGCTGCTCTTCGCGGCGTCCTCGATAAGCTCGATCACGCGGTTGCGGTACTCGAGCCTGTATACCGAGTCGACGTACACCGCCTCGAGCCACGAGCCGCGGTTCTCGTCGGGCACCTGGTCCTTCCAGAAGTTGAGATAGCCCCACATGGTGCGCATGACGTGCATGCCGATATCGCCGATATATGTGGCGCCCACGGCTTCGAAGCCCGCGCAGCGCAGGATGTTGAAGATGGCGTTGCCCAGGGTGATGTTGCGCAGGTGGCCCACGTGGACGGTCTTGTGCGTGTTGAGGTTGGCATACTCGATCATCACGCGCTCGCCCCGCGACGGCCAGCAGCCGTACTCCTCGTGCTGGGTGAGCACCTGGCCGATGATGCGGTTGGCGTACCAGTCCTGGTTCACGTAGAAGTTGACGTAGCCGTTCACCGCCTCGACGCGCTGAAGCTGGGGCAGGGCGGGTATGGCGGAGGCGATGCGCTCGGCAAGCTCCTGCGGGTTGCCGGTAACGCCGAATTTGCGTAGCTGGAACGCCGCGGCCGAGCCGAAGCCCCACTGCCCCTCAAGCGGTATGGGGCGCAGGGTGAGGTCAAGCTGTTCGGCGGGGTGGCCGAGCGAGCGGATAGTCTGCGCGAGCGCGCGCATGATCTCTGACTGGAGGTCGCCCGAGGGCGAAGCATGGAGTGGGGCTGGGCTGTCAATCATATCGTAGGCACCTGTCGATATTTTCGATACTGCTCTAAAGGCAATACACCAATTATAAACGGGCGCCGGGAAGGGGACAAGACGAGCCGAACGCTTTACATTCCGATAACATGACCTTTACCCGTTGGCTGTATAACATCCGCACGAACGATGATACACTCGGGACGCTACTGAGCACGACCGGGCGGCTCGCACGCTTCTTACCCGCCGAGCGCGCCCGCAAGGAGGTACCGGACATGTCACACGACTGGAAGTACTGGAGAGTGGGGCTGCTGGCCGTGGCGATGGGCCTTGTCGCGTTCTTCGCGCTCGGCATTGGCGCGAGCGCGGCCCCGGCGGCCGACCCTAAGCCCTCGGGCGGCGGCACGCCCACCGCCACCCCGCACGCCACCTGGACGCCCTCGCCCATCAGGCTGAGGCCGCGAGTGCAGTTCGGCCACGCGGCGCCGGGCCACATCGAGCGCTACCGCCTGCTGTTGTTCAACCGCCTGACCGAGGAAACAGACGTCCACCTCGACGCGCGCAGTCGGGGCGGGTGGCCCGTGCGCGTGGTGCCCTCGGACACCGTCGCCATCCCCGGCTACGCCAACGTCATCACCGTGACGGTTGGCGTGCCCATGTCGCCCACGCACCGCATCGACATCGAAGGCGTGCGCGCCGTCACCACGGAGGGTGGGCCATACACAACTACAGCGCACCTCGTCACCATCGCCTGGCGGCACCCCTACACCGACCTGAGCGAGCAGGACTGGGCCGACGCGCCGGTGCAGTACCTCACCGAGCTGGGAGTGGTCGGCGGCTATCCCGACGGAACGTTCCGGCCCAACAACACCGTGACGCGGGCGCAGTTCGCCAAGATGCTCGTCGCGGCGATGCAGTGGACGCTGCAGACGCCCGCCAACCCCTCGTTCGCCGACGTGCCCGCGAGCCACTGGGCATATTCCTACGTGGAGACGGCCGCCGCCCACGGCGTTCTTGCGGGCTACACCGACGGCACCTTCCGCCCGGAGGCGGGGGTGACACGCGCCCAGGTAGCCAAGATGGTGTACGTGGCGCGCGGGTGGGGCGACGTGGGCCAGGCCGACGCGCCTGCCGAGTTCGTGGACATCAGCCCGTCCGACTGGTTCTACAGCTACGTGCGCGCCGCGAATGTGGCCGAGATCATGGCGGGTTACCAGGATGGCACTTTCCGTCCCAACGCCCCCGCGACCCGCGGACAGATCGCCAAGATACTCGCCGTCGCCCTGTTCTCAAGCCCCTCGGAGTAGCATCCGGAGGGTGCAGGGCGCCAGGACCCCGCGGCAGGGAGGACACCAGCCCAGGTGCCCTCCCTGTTGCTTGTCACAGCCCAGTCCGGGCGCCGGTATTACTCCCTCTGGCGAACAGCCCCTTTCCGGTTTTGCCTCTTGGCCCCTATTTTCCTATGTAGGGGAATGCTCCCCTGCTATAGAATCCCAGGAGGTAAGACAGCCATGTGCGGAAGGTATGACCTGATCGTCAATGTGCAGGCCCTGGCTGCGAGGTTCAATGCATCGTTAGAAGCGCCGGCCGCCGGCAAAGAGGGAGAGGAGTTGCGGGACTGGCAGCCCAGGTACAACATCGCGCCGGGCCAGCGTAACCCGGTGGTGGTAGCCGGCGAGCAGGGAGAGGACAGGCATCTGGCGCTGATGAAGTGGGGGCTTGTGCCCGGTTGGGCCAAAGAGCCGAAGACGTCCTTCTCCATGATAAATGCCCGAGCTGAGACCGTGACTCACAAGCCTTCATTTCGCAAGCCTTTCATGAGCCGGCGCTGCCTGGTGCCTGCCACCGGGTACTTCGAGTGGGCAGAAGAAGACGGCGGTCAGGGCAAGCAACCATACAGGCTGCAGGCTCGAGCGCTCGGCGAGGTAGGCGCACGAGAGGCAGGACACGAGGCGATTGTCGCGCTGGCCGGGCTGTACGACGTGTGGCGCGGCCATGAGGGAGAGGAGCTGTACACCTATACCATAGTCACCACGCAGGCCAGCCCGGGGTTGGAGGCGCTGCACCCGAGGATGCCGGTGATCCTCACCAGGGAGGTCGAAGACGTGTGGCTCGACACTTCGGTGAAGGACGCAGAGCGGCTGATGGGCCTGCTGGTGCCCTACCCTTCAGAGAAGTTGAAGGTCTACCCGGTGAGCAGCGCGGTCAACAGCCCGCGCAACGACCGGCCGGCTGTGGTACAGGCGATTTAGCCTGGAATCAGAAGAGGCGGAGCAGCCAATGCCGGCGTGCCTTTGTAGCCGCAGCGGGCCACTGGCTGCTCTGCATGATGCCACCGGCACTCGTGGTGCGCGTCGGCCGGTGTCTGCCGTGTTGAGCTTGTTGGTGAAACCTTACTCTACCGTGACGCTCACACGCTGGATGGCGTTGTTGCCGAAGCCGCCGAAGTTCCACTCGGGCGACTCGGGCTGGGTGTTGCCCTCGGCGTCCACGGCGCGCACGCACAGAATATGCGTGCCGGGCGCCGCGTCCCAGCGGTAGGTCCACTCGCGCCAGGCGTAGGGCGAGGGTTGCTCGCCAAGCTCGGCCTCGGCCCACGACACCCCGCCGTCGGTGCTCACCTCGACCCGGGCCACCTGCGAGCGCCCGGCCCACGCCCGCCCGGTGAGCGTGACGCTGCCCGGCTCGACCATGCGGGTGCGGGTGAGGAAATCGGGGATGCCGGGCGGCACCATGAGCGCCCGCGGCCTCATGGTCGTGACAGGCTCGCCCACCTCATCGCGTGTCCTGGCATAGCGGTAGCTGCCCATCATCTGGAAGCCCTCGAATGGCTGCGGCACGGCGTCGATGCGCACGAGCCACTTGACGCTCGTCATGCCGTACCAGCCCGGCACTACCAGGCGGAGCGGGTAGCCGTGCTGGGGCTCAAGAGGCGCGCCGTTCATCTCGTAGGCCAGCAATACCTCGTCGCGCATCGCCTCGTCAACCGAGAGGCTGCGCTGGTAATACTGCACCTCCCCGCCTTGCACCCCCTGATCCGCGCCCGTGAACACGATATCAACCGCGCCCTCCAGCAGCCCTGCTTCTTCGAGGAGGGGGCGCAGCGGCGTGCCCGTCCATTGCGAGGTGCCTACCGCTTCGAGCAGCCACGGCTGGCCGACGGGGCGCGGCTCGAACAGTGCGCGGCCATTCCCCGCGCACTCCATAGTCACAGCGAATGACTGCGCAGGGCGTGCCTTGATGTCTTCCAGTGACAGGCTCACGGGCCGCGAAACGAGCCCGCCCAGTTCAAGCCGCCACTCGTTGGGGGAAACGTAGGGGACGTCGAAATGGATGACAAGGTAGTGCATGCCGGTAGGTGTGACCGGATAGCGCAGTGCTTCGAGGGGCATACCCCTGTTGCGAAAAGCTAGCTGTAATTCTTCGCGGTAGAACGTGTCGGAGGGGCCAAGCCCGCTGCCGTCTCCCACGACGGGGAACTGCTTAACGGCTGTCTCTTCCATCGTCTTCCTCCTGTGGGCGGCCCACCGGTAGAGCCGGCGCGCCGCTACCGGATACTCCTGCCTGACCGCTACGCTGATGTCGTATCAGGCCTCGAGGCATGAGTGGGATGGATATGACCCCCGCGTAGGTGCCCTATTATACGCCTGCAATTGGGGCAAGGCAATAGGTAGTAGGGCGGTCTTTGATCCGCTCTCGGCTGAATCCCAACCTGGATACGTACACCCTCGGATGTAGAGCTAGTCCGCGCAGTCCGACCCGTACAGGCCTCGCAGGAACGCGCGCGACCGCTCCAGATCGTGGTCGAACTCAAGCTCGGTGCGGCCGTTGTAAAAACGGGTGAGCGAGCTGTTCACCGCGTCCTCCAGCGTGTCCGGGTCGTAGCGGTTGCTGAGCGCGGTCGCGCCGCCGAGCACCACCCACGCGGCAAGGCCGTTCATGTATGAGCGCAACTCCTCCTCGATGCTGCAGCCCTGCCGCCCCGCGCTCACCCTGCTAATGAAGCTGTAGGCGTGGGTGGCCTCGTGAGCGATGACGCTGGCGAGCGCTTCCAGGCGGGCTTCGCGGTACTTCTCGGGGATGATGATCACGTAGCGGCGTGAGGCGGTGCGAGTGGCCACGAACGCCCCGGCAACGCCGTCCTGGTCGAAGTTCTGCACCTCCACCAGCACGCGGTTCTCCACCAGCAGCGCGGGCACCCAGCGGAACTGAGGCGTGCGGCCGAGCGCCTGCACGGCCGGGAGCAGGCTGGCGTCTACAAGCTCGGCGAGCAGCGGGTGGTCGCTCAGGTCGGCGTCGTCCGCCGGGATGGGCGCGGGCAGCATCACACGCGCCAGCGGGTCGAGCAAAGTATAGCGGGCGTACTCCACGCCGAGCAGGCCAAGCTGCACGTTATACGGCGGCTGGCGCTCGGGATGCCACTCGAAACGGTTGCGCTCGAAGTACTGCACGGTGTATTCCCGCCCGTCGGTGGGGTTGATCTCCACGAATTCCTCGGAGATGGGGTAGCCGAACACGGCGAGGCCGCCGTTGCGCTGCCAGTACTCGAGGAAGGCGTTGGCCAGGTTGTGCCCCGTCTCGCGGAAGAACACCGAGGTAAAGGTGCTGCTGCCAGCGGGCATCGGCTCGAAGTACAGCCCGCGCACCTCCGACATGATCACGCCGAGGCGGGTGAGGAGCACCTGGCGGTTGGGGTTATTAGGCGGGATCTCGGGGTGGTATTCGAGGCGAGCGCGCTCCAGGTATTGCACCGTCAGCCCGTTCTCCACGATCGGCTCGGTGATGGGCAGGCCGAGCACGGCCGTTCCGCCGTTGATCTCCCAGAACTCGAGGAAGCGCCCGCGCAGGAAGTGGCCCGTCTGGCTGAAGTAGCGCTGCCCGCCCTGGCTCGCGGCAGCAGCGCCCGGTATCGCCCCGAGGTACTGCGGCTGCGCGACCGGTACGACCTGCCCGGGCTGTTCGGGTTGGGGCTGCGCCTCCGGCTGGGGCTGGACTTCGGGCTGGGCCTGGGCAACGGCGTCGAACGTTGGGGTGAGGGGCGCGGCGGAAACGAGGGAGGGCTGCCACGAGGGGAGGGCGGCGAGCAGGGCCAGCAGAAGGAGCAGTGTCCTGAGGCTGCGGCGTCCGGGGAGACGTCGGGCCAGGCCCGGCGGAGGGCTGGAGGGGTGCATCAGATTTTCCTCGATTCAGGGGGGACCAACGGAACTGGTCTGATTATACCAATTTCGCGCATAATAGGGCCGTGCAGCGCAAGCTACGGGCACCAACATGCGTAGGCGTCATGCGTCAAACCTAATGCGTGATACGTGATGGCTCGGCACACACGTGACGCTTGACGCTTGAGTGGAGTGGGAGCCGGCATGGATACTTTGCTTATCACGAATGCGAGACTGATCGACGGCACGGGCACCGCGCCCAGGGACGGTACGACGGTCGTAGTGCAGGATGGGCGCATTGTAGAGGTACGCCATTCGGGCGGCGACGGATCGGGCGAGGGCGCTCAGGTACTCGACCTCGAGGGGCGCACGCTCCTGCCGGGCCTGATCAACGCGCACTGCCACGTGATGATGGACGCGAGCGGCGACCCTGTCAGCACGCTCGCGCGCAAGGACGTGGCGGTTGCCGTGCTCGAAGCGGCGGGCCGGGCTCGCCGGATGCTGGAAGCGGGCATCACCACCGCCCGCGACCTCGGCGGCTACGAGTACGCCGAGCTTGCCCTGCGCGACGCCATCGCCCGTGGCGAGGTGCCGGGGCCGCGCCTGGTGTGCTGCGGGAAGTTGATCACGATGACCGGCGGCCAGGGCTGGCCGGTCGGGCTGGAGAGCGATGGACCTGACGAGGTGCGCAAGGCGGCCCGCAAGAATTTCAAGCGCGGGGCCGACTGCCTCAAGTTCATGGCCACGGGCGGCGTGCTGACCCCGGGCGTCGAACCCGGCTCGCCGCAGCTTGGCGAGGAGGAGATGCGCGCCGGGGTGGAAGAGGCCCGCCACGTCGGCAAGCACACCGCCTCGCACGCCCAGGGCACCGAGGGCGTGAAGAACGCCATCCGCGCGGGCGTCGACACGATAGAGCACGGCATCTTCCTTGACGACGAGGCGATACAGATGATGATCGAGAGGGGCACTGTTCTCGTGCCCACGCTGGCCGCGCCCTACCAGATCATCCAGGCGGGCGCGGCGCGTGGCGTGCCGGAGTGGGCGATTGAGAAGTCGATCCGCGTGAGCGACGCTCACCGCAAGTCGTTCGAGTGGGCGCTGGCTGCGGGAGTGACCATCGCGGCGGGCAACGACGGGGGAACGCCGTTCAACCCCTCGCACGACCTGGTGACCGAGATCCGCCTGATGGTGGACTACGGCATGAACCCGCTCGCGGCCATCCGTGCCGCCACCTGGGGCTCGGCGAAGGCGGTCGGGCTGGTGGAGGAGACCGGCACGGCGCAGAAGGGCAAGTGGGCCGACCTGCTGGTGCTCGGCCCCGGTGCCGATCCGTTGGAGGACATCGCGGCGTTGTCCGACATCGAGCACGTAATCAAGCGCGGCCAGGTGGTCGTGTAACCCATCAGGAGGAGATTGCCAACATGGACAGCAACGCAGAGCGCGATGGCGCGGCAACGCCCGAGCCGGAGGCCGAAGGGGCCACCTATCCCGCGGCCGACATAGACCACGTGGCGGCCGAGCTGGAGGCCGCGGCAGCCGCAAGCCCCGAGGACGACACGGTGATCGAGCTGCTGGTAGCGTCGTTCGCCGACGACGAGCGGGCCGAGGCCGCGTACAACACGCTGCGCGACGTCGAAAAGCAGGGGCAGCTATTGACCGCAGACCTTGCGATCGTGGAGCGCCACGAGAACAACCACCTGAGCGTGCGCGAGGCGCAGGACGTGGACGCGGCGCCCGGCGCTCTGCTCGGCGCGGGCATCGGGGCGATACTGGGCACGGTCGCGGGTCCGCTGGGGCTAGTGGCAGGGGCGGCGGGGGGCGCGTTCGCGGGCGGAGTTGCCGCCGAGTCGATAGACGCGGGGGTTGAGGACGACTGGCTGCGCGCATTGGGCGAGGCGCTCAAGCCCGGGAGCGCGCTGGTCGCCGTGGCTATCGCGCGGTACTGGGTGCCGCTGGCGGCGGGCTACCTGCAGCAGGCAGGCGGCGAAGTAACCCGCCACCCGTTGCCCGAGCCGCTCGCGAGCGAGTTGCAGAGCCCCTGAATGACGAGCCGGCGCGCAGTGCCCGGCCCAAAGCCCGCGAGGCGGGCGGCATATAGTCCAACCACGGGGCTAAGGTCCTACGCCCGCCTTCGCGGGCTGGGGATTTGATGTGGCGCACATCCCAGGGTGATACCCTGGGCTACATTCCTGCGCCCGCCTGCGCGGGCTTGTCTCACCCGTAGTCCACGCCCAGCGATTGACACAACAGCTTGCGGCCTCCACGCATCACGTATCACGCATCACCCATCACGCACCCCATCCCCGGTTTGACGCTCACCACCCTATCGCGTATAATGTTAGGCAGGCTTTTTGCCGGCCCTTGTGCGCATTAGCCCCGTGTTGTGGTGTGGGCGCGTCAGTATTTGCAGGAACGCAGGAATCGTAAGAAGACCCCTGTAGAGGAGTAGAACACCAGGAATGCTCAAGATCCGACTGCGCCGTATCGGCGCTATCAGGCAGCCGCACTACCGTATCGTCGTGGCTGACGCTCGCGCCCCCCGTGACGGCGCTTTCATCGAAGTTTTGGGGCACTATAACCCCCTGACCAATCCCGCCACCATCCAGGTCGACGTCGCCAAGTACGAGGACTGGAAGAAGAAGGGCGCTCAACCCACCAATGCCGTGGTCAGCCTGGTGCGCCAGTTCAACCGCACCGCCCGCGCCGCAGGGGAGGGCGCCGAGACCCCCGCCACCGACCGCCGCACCCGCACCGCCTCCGGCAAGCGCTCCATCCAGGAAACCGCTCCTGCCGAGGCCGCCGCTGTCGCCACCGCCGAGGCCGAGGTACCCGCGGAGGCTGAGGCTGCTGCCGACGTGGTCGCCGAGGAGCCGATGAGCGAGGTTGCTGCCGAGGCCACCCGAGACGAGGGCGAGGAGTCGGCTGCCATCACCGAGGCCGAGCCTGCCGAGGAAGTGGCCGCCGTCGAGAGCGCCGAAGCCGAGACCGAAACGGCAGAGACGACCGAAGAAGCCTAGCAGCCGCCCGGCCCATACCGGGCCGGCGCTGCGTAAGAGCCGAGGCACCGCTGCACTATGAAAGAGCTGGTTGAATACCTGGCGCGTAACCTGGTCGACAACCCCGAGGCCGTGCGCGTGCGCGAGCACCGGGGTGAGTACGTCGTGAGGATCGAGCTGCGGGTGGAGGACGAGGAGAAAGGCAAGGTGATCGGGCGCGAGGGCAAGATCGCCCGCGCCATGCGTAACCTGGTCAACGCAGCCGCCGCCCGCGAGGGCAAGCGCGGCGTGCTCGAGATCGACTAACCAGGGGCACGGCCCCAACGCGCTCCCTGCCCATGTCAGACCAGACCGACACCCGTCCGGCCGATCCTGAGTACCTGATAGTCGGGCAGATCGTCGCCCCCTTCGGGGTGCGCGGCGAGATGAAGGTCAATGTGCTGACCGAGTTCCCAGACCGCTTCAAGAAGCTTGAGGCGGTCATTCTTGCGCCTTTCAAGACCTTCCCGCCGGGCGATGCGCCCACTGCCTCGCTCGACCCCTCGACCGTAAGGCGCGCCCCGGCACCCGCGGGGAGCACTTTCCGCCCGCCCAAAGAGCCCACCGAATTCCCCATCGAGGGCACGCGCTTCCACAAGGGGCAGCTGATGCTCAAGTTGGAGGGCGTGGACGACCCGTTGGTGGTCGAGGCGCTGCGCGGGTACTGGGTGGTGGTGCCGCTGGAGAAGGCGCGCAAATTGCCTCGCGGCGCGTACTACCTCTACCAGGTTGTCGGCCTGCCCGTGGTCACCACCGAGGGCGAGGAGATCGGCACGGTGGAAGAGGTGCTGAGCGGCGGGGCCAACGACGTGTACGTGGTGCGAGGGCCGGGCGTGCACGACCCTTCAGGCGAGCTGCTGGTGCCCGCGGTGAAGCAGTTCGTCAAGCGGCTAGACGTGAAGGGCGGGCGCGTGGTGATCGTGTCGCCGTCCGAATGGACGTGAGAGGGAAGGTAGCAAAGTGCCCACCATCGCCATTATCGCAATAATCGCAATGGTCCTGCTCGTCGTCGTCGTCGGTTACCTGGACACCCGCGTCGGGTGGCCCGGCCCGACCGAGCGCGTCGAGCGCTACGTCAGCATCACCGAGCAGAGCAAGACGCTGCGCAGAGAGTGACCCGTGATGCGTGATGCGTGATGCGTGACCTCTCCCCCAGCACCGCAGCTTATTCCACACTAACCGGTTAGCGCAAGCTCACCCATCACGCATTAGTATCTTCTTAGGAGCAAACATGCTTGCAGGACATTTCGGGCTGGCGGCGGCGGTCAAGTCGCGGCAGCCTCAGACGCCGTTGTGGGCCCTCATGCTGTCCACGCAGTTGCTCGATGTTGTCTTCATCGTGTTGTACCTGGTGGGGGTAGAGAGCTTCCGCCCCGTCGAGGGCACCAACGGCAGCTACGGCAATTTCATCTTCACGGCCGACTGGAGTCACTCGCTTGTAGGCTCGCTCGCCATCAGCCTGGTGGCTATGGCGGTGACGTGGGCATTCTGGGGCAGGGTGAACGGCCTGGTGATCGGCGCTGTGGCGTTCTCACACTGGCTGCTCGACCTGCTGGTACACCGGCCTGACCTCGCGATCCTGCCCGGCCCCTGGGCCGACATGCTGCCGCGCATCGGATTGGGCCTGTGGAGCATCCCGTGGCTGGTGTTCGCTATCGAACTGGTGCTCGTGCTTGGCGGCGCATATCTGTACTACCACGCCTCGGCGCGCCAGGCCATCAAGGTCGAGCGCCAGCGGCAGCGCGACGGGCAGCCCGCCGGAGGCCTGCGGCAGAACGCGCTCGTCGCGTCGGGCGTGATGACGGTGGTCATGCTGGGGCTGCTCGCGGCCGACTTCTTCGGCATCGGCGGGTAGCACAGGCGTAACATGGGCGTAGTAGCGGCCGCGTGGCCCAACCCTTGCAGTATATCCTCTCTACCGGCAGTCGCGGCCCCGGTACGCCGGGTGACGTCGCTGTGCCGGTCAAGTCGACAAGAGTAAACCAGAGAGGTGCAGGATGAAAGCAAAAGATATAATGACCGCTAAACCTGAGAGCGCGACCCCCGGCACGAACGTCGCCGACGTGGCGCGCATCATGCGCGATATGAACGTGGGCATTGTGCCCGTGACCGATGACGACCGCCTGCTCGGCGTCATCACCGACCGCGACATCACCATCCGCATCACGGCCGCGGGCATGGCCCCGCAGGACGTAACCGTGCAGGACTTCATGTCGCCCAACCCGGTCACGGTGTCGCCCGAGGACGACGTGGACGAGGTACGCAATCTGATGGCCGAGAACCAGATCCGCCGCGTAATGGTGGTGGACGACGGCAAGCTAGTCGGCGTGATCTCGCTAGGCGACGTGGCGCTGAACGAGCGCGACAAGGACGCCAAGACCGGCGCGGTGCTTGAGAAGGTATCCGAGCCGACTAACCTCAACCGAATGTCCTAGTGGACGGCTTAGCGGCGGAAAAAGCGAAAGGTGCCCGGGTGGGCACCTTTCGTCGTTGGTGAGGGAACGTCGGTCTACGGCCCCCAGCTCAGGCCCGAGTTGGCATCTACGTTGGCCGACTCGGTGAGCTGCTGGGGTGATTCGAGCCGGGGCCTGCCCGTCGTGCTGACCTCGAAGGCGCCCGCGAAGATGTCGAACTGCGTGCCCTGCAGAGAGATGTAAGCGAGCTTGCTGCCGTCGGGCGACCACGCGGGCGAGCGCGACAGCCCCGTATTCGTCAACTTTACGGGCGTCGGCTGGTCGGCCTCCCATAGCGTCGGGTCGGTGGGGATCACGTATACGTCGTGGTTCACGCCCTCGCGCATGGTGAAGGCGATCCACTGCCCGTCGGGCGACCACGCGGGGTCGTATGCGCCGTTTTCAGCCTCGGTTAGCTCGGTCCAGCGCCCGGTCTCCAGGTTCAGCGTCCAGATCTGCCCTATGGCCCCCGCCGTGACGTATGCCGCTACCGCGATGCGCGAGCCGTCGGGTGCCCAGGACGGCCGTTCGACCGTCTGCTGGCTGAAGTCTATGCCGCCGCCCATTTTGGTGGGGTCTTCGCCGTTCGGGCCCATGACGCGCAGGCTGGGGTACTCGGTGCCCACGTCGGAGGTGAAGGCGATTAGCTCGCCGTCGGGCGACCACGCCGGGTAGTTGGCCCACAGCGCGAGCGTGTTGTACCCGTCGGTCACGCCCGGGATGCCCACCTGCCCCACTTCGACGCCCTGCGGCCGGTAGTCGGTCAGCGCTTCGGTGTCGGAGGGGCGGGCGACGCTGAGCTTGTACAGGTCGGAGAAGCCCTCGTCCATGCGCGTGTACACTATCTCGGTGCCGTCGGGCGATATCGAGGGGAACACGTCGCGCTTGTCGTTCTCGTCCTTCGGACCCTCGGTAAGCTGCTGTGCCTTGCCCTGGTGCAGCATCCAGATGGAGCCTTCGCGTGCGTACACCAGCTTGCCGCCCATATCGGCCGCGGCCTGTGGGGCAGCCACGCCGCGCGAGCCTACGGTGCGCGACCAGGCCGACGCCACGAATACGAGAAGGATGCCCAGTACGAGTATAACTGTGGCTTTCTTGATCACTTTATGTTGTAGCTCGCCATCTGTTGGATTGGGACCGCGAACCTAGCCCAGGTCGGCTCCGCGCCAGCGCAGCCAGACCTTATAGAGGAGAGGGTTGTATACGTAGTCATACGCGCCGGGGTATTCCACTGCGCGCCCCCCGAAACCCTTCTTGAACCAGTATACACCACCCAATCCTGACCGTGTATTTGTTGGGGAAACCTCCCCGCCTTCGCCGTCTTCGGCGGGCGCGTCCGGGATGCCCCAGAAATCGTACACCATGCAGCCGTTCGCCTTCGCCCACCGGATCGCTTCCCACTGGAGCAGGTAGTTGGGCATGTGCTCGCGGCCCCGGTTGTCCGATGCGCCATACATATAGATGGCCTGTCGCCCGAAGCGGAAAGCGATCAGGCCCGCGATAGGCCCGGCGGCGCGCTCGACCTCGTCGGGGTGGTCGGCCAGCAGCAAGAGCATGCTGTTGTCGCCCTCAGGCCCGAAGATGCGCCACAACTGCTCGTAATAGCTGAAGTCGTGGATGCCGAACTCGTCGCGCTCGCCCGTCACCTGTAATAACGAGTAGAACCCCCTCAGGTGTTCCATCGAGCTCGCCGGGTACACCTGCACGCCGCGCCGCCCGGCCAGCCGGATGTTGTAGCGCGTCTTGGGCTTCATGCCCTTGAGCAGGTCTTCCTCGCTCGCGCCCAGGTCGAGCACCCACGTGCGCTGGGGCTGGAGCCTGCCCGCCGGGCGGAAGCCGAGCGCGGTGAGCCGCTCGCCCGCGTGGTTGCCCGGGTCGACCGCCCCGGCATCGAGCGGCACGTCAGGCTCGACCTTGAGGAAGATGGCCCCGCGGCGCTTGCATTCGACGTGTATTGCCCGCCAGAACGCGCGCTCGGCGTAGGGGTCGCGCAGCGCGCCGGGGAAGAGCACAGGCCCGCGCGGCACGTAGGCAACCGACACGGGCATGGGCAGGCGCGGCACCGAACGGAAGAGCACCTGCCCGCACACCAGCGGCTCAGGCTCGCTGCCGTCGCCCGAGCGGGAATCGCGCAGGATGTCGGCCACGCCGGGCGGGTAGAGCGCGGCGCGGTAGGGCGACCAGCCCGTTACGCCTTTGAACTCGCCCCACCGCCACGACTGGAGCAGGCTGCCCCCTCGCCCCGCGACGAGCGGATCCCAGCGCGAGGCGCGCGCTATGACCGTCCTGACGTACTGGGCGTCTTGCGAGTTAGGAGTTGCGGTGCCGGGGTGTTCCTGGCCGGGGGCGGCTAAGTCTCCCCGGCTAGTCGTGCTCATGCTTGCCGTTGGCCTCAGGCTTTGCCTCTACGGGCTGCGGCAGGGGCACGGAATGGGTGTCGAGGCACTGGTCGGCCGCCTCGGGGACGGTGAAGTCGTGGTGCGCCCCGAAGAAGCCGTTGCCGTTGCCCTGCGGCGAGCCGGACTCCTGCGCGGGGGCGGCAAGTTGGCCTGCCTGCGCGCCTGCCGGGCGGTGCTCGCGGTCCCACGAGCTTTGCGGGCGCTCGCCGCGCGGTCGGTCGGCGTAGTTGGCGTTGTAGCTCACGGCGCTGAAGGAGTACACGGAGCGGCCGTCGGTGGCCGTGCCTGCCTGCTGCACGGTGCGCAGGTGTACGCCCGGGCCTGACGGAGCGTTGCGGAAGATGCCGGGGAGCGAGCTGATCTCGGTGAACAGGTCGGCCGCCTCGATCAATTCGTTGGACGTGCTGATGCCGAAGGAGATGACCTCGCAGCGCACGCCCTTGCTCTGTACCGCATCGAGCAGGCGCACGAAATCGCCGTCGCCGCTCACCAGCACTACCACATCGAGGTTCTCGGACAGCAAGAGGATATCTACCGCGATCTCGATGTCGAGGTTGGCCTTGATGCGGCCGCCTTCGTACTTGTGGATGTCTTTGGAGACGACCTTGTAGCCGTTGGCCCTGAGGAAGTCGATGAACTTGCGCTGGTTGGGGTTGTCGGGGTCGACGCCCGTATAGGCACACGCGCGGATAAGGTCGCGCCCGGCGACCGCCGCATCGAGCAACCTACAGTAATTAACTTCGACCCCTGCTGACTTGGCTGAATAGAAAAGGTTAGATACGTCTACGAAGACGCCCACGTTATGTGACATTACCAATCTCCCGGCACCGATGATATGATTTCTTGAAATCGGGCGATCCATCGCGGCGCTGCATGGTATCGCCATAGCTTTGTGGTCTGTGTACAGTGCTATATATTCGCATTATAACCGAAAAACGACGCTGAGGGGTAGGAATCAGGATCGGAATCGCGAAATTCCTACATCTTAAGGCCTACTACCAGGGTTGTAGTGCCGGCGCGCCCGCGTGCAAGCGTGCTCCGTGGCGTGCGGGCTGGGCGCCAGGCGGCTCGCCGGAAATGCGGGAGGGGCACCTTCATGGGTGCCCCTCGCGATTCTAGCTCTTTTGCGGCTCGTCCAGAATAGCGATGTTCAGCGGGTCGGAGGAGAAGGCTATCTCCTGCATGGCCTCTTCGGCGGCCTCGCGCATGGCCGGGTCTTTACTGCCCAGCACGCCCTTGAGCGCCTCCGACGCCTGCTTGCCGCCTATCTGCCCCAGCGCCCATATCGCGGCCAGCCGCACCTCGGTGTCCTTGTCGGACAGCATCTTCACAAGCTGCGGCAGCGCTTCCTCCAGCGTCATCTCGCCCGCCGCGTGGGCTGCCTCGTAGCGCATCGCAGGGCGCTCGCTGTTCAGCTCGTGCAGGATGATAAGCTGCCACTGGTCGTCCATGCTGCGGCCCATGGCAAGCACCGCGCTCTCGCCGTGGCGGCCGCCCTGCTTGTACTGGCCGGCGATTAGCTGCTGTACCTCGCCGTCCTGGTGATAGTAGCCAAGCGACTCGACCGCCCGGCGGCGCACGTCCTCGTCTTCCTTGCCGTCGAGGGCCGATTCGATCAGGGCGGCGCGCAGCCTGTCCCCGTTCGAGTTGAGCTTGTTACACTGGGCCAGGTAGGTGAAGCGGCCCAGCGCCGTCGCTGTCGCTTCGCGCACGTCCTCATCGGGGTCGGTGCGCAGGATGGTCAACAGCCTGCCCAGCAGCAGCGTGCTGTTGTCCTCGCTCAGCCCCTCGATAGCCGACAGGCGCACCTCCGCATCGCTGTCCTCCAACGCCGTGAGGAAGACGTGGCGGAAGTCGAGGTCGAGGTTGTCCTCGATCATGGTAACGAGGGCGTGCACCACGCGCTCGCGCCGGTCACGCGGCAGGGTGGGCCACACCTCGCGCAGGGTGGCGCGGTCCTCGCTCGGCAGGTCCGAAAGGAACTTGAGCGCGGCCGTGCCCGGCATGTTGCCCTGTCCCAGGTCCTGCAATTTCTCTCTAAATGTTGCCACTTTCTTTTCCTGTTCTATGAAATGTGTGATAGCGAAGGACGAAAGCCGGGGGCGGGCGGTTGCGAACCCACGTCCGCTCGCGCCGTACCCATACGTCTTTCGTCCTCTATGGCTCGTTACATGCGGGCCGTAACGCGGCGCCGCGTTGGCCTACGACGTGCGCCTGGACGCGTCGTAGAAGTATGCTCCCTCGGTATCCGGATCCGGGTAGAAGAATGGGTACGCCCCGGAGAGGAGCGTGCGCAGCCAGCTTCGCGACATCGGCCGGTCGAGGTTGACCACCGGGAAGAGGTCGTCGAAGATAGCCCACTGCTTGCCGTCGTTCTCCTCGCCCACAGCTTCGAAGGCGTTGACGATTATGACGTCGGGCTTGCGGCGCTCGGCATCCTCAAGGCGCTTGTGGTTGTGCAGCTTGCCGAACTTGTCCTGCGTGAGCAGCATGTTCGGGTCGGTGACCACCGAGTACGACACCGGGCGGAACACGTAGCGTGCGCGGCGCTCGTCGTACTGCAGCAGGTTGTCCTCTACCTCCTCCGCCTTGGCGAAGTGGATCTCGAACACGTCCTCGCCGCGGTCGGTCGGCACGACGGTGAAGATTGTGCCGGGCACCATGTGGCCCTCGAATAGCTCGTTGAGGCCCATGATGAAGCCGCCGCGGTTGCCGGTGGGGTAGCGCAGCTCGGCGATGAGCGAGCCGTAAAGCTGAGGTATCTCGAAGCGGATGAGCGATGCGCGCTGGTCGGGGAAGACCGCGCCGGGGAACACCCGCTTGAAGCGCAGATCGTAGGGCAGCACGCCGTTCTCGTACTCGTAGTGGGTGAGCACGTATTCCAGCGGCGCGCCGTCGGCAGGCTCGGCGCCTTCGTACTCAAGCTCGGCCTCAACCGTCGCCGGGTCCTCGAGGAAGCGGTAGTCCTGGCCGACCTCGGCGGGCTTGCGGGTCGGAGGGGTAGCGGGCGAACTGCCCGCGGGGATCCACAGCCGGTCGCTGTCGATGCCCACGAACTCGAAGTCCTTCTTCTCGCGGAGCATCCGGTGGTTGAGCGAGAAGCGCACGCGCTCGTAGTCGGGGTGGTCCACGCGGCGGCCGAACACGTCGGCCATGATGTCGCGGTCGGAGGCCACGCCGCCCGTCTCCGGCTCTTCCAGGTACTCTTTGATGCGGCGGTAGTCACCCTTGCTGAATCGCTCCGTGGCTTCCTCGGGGAAGATGTCGGAGCCGAAGGTGATCAGGCGCGTGTCGCTCTCCACCGTCGGGGCGATCATGCTCGCGAGGGCAGCGTACACGGCCTCGTCGGCAAGTATGTCGTCTATGCTCTCGGTCAGGTCGATGGTGATAGGCCCGTTCTCGGTGGGCACGTTCACCTCGACCGGCCCGGTGATCACGGGAGCGGGCGGAGGCGCGGGCTTCGCGGGGGCGGCAGCGGCGGCAGGCGCAGCAGGGGCAGGGGCAGGCGCGGCCGGTGCCTGCGCCGGGGTAGCCTGAGCGGGAGCCGTGGACGCGGGTGCCGGCGACGGGACCTCCACAGCCGGAGCAGCGGGAGCCGGGGCGGGCCGCGAGGGCGCTTCGGCGGGGGCTGCCTGCGCCGGAGCAGCGGCAGGCGTAGTCGGCGCAGCGGCCGCGGACGGGGTCACAGGTGCAGCGGGGGCAGGCGCGGGCGCAGCAGCGGGGGCAGCAGCCTCGGGCTGAGCGGGCGCGGCGGCTGCTCTGGGTGTCGCGGGTGCGGGTGCAGGTGCAGGAGCGGCGGCTGTAGGCTGCGCTGCCGTGGGGGCCGCGGCAGTAGGGCTAATGGGAGCGGGCGCGGCAGGAGCCGGGGCAGCGGAAGCGGCTGCCTCCTCCTCTTCTTCCTCCTCCAGCTGGCGCTCGAGCGCGATCTGCGACTGCCGGATCAGCGTGGGCGGTTCGGTGCTGCGGGCGTAGGGCGTATTGACCACCGGGGCGTAAGCAGGCTTAATGGGCGAGGGAGCACTCGGCTCTTCGACGCTCTCGAGCATGGCGCTGCGCTCGGCGCGGCTGGCCGACTTACTCACGAGCGTGGAGTGGTACTGGCGCGCGGCGTCGGCGTCAAGCTCGACGGCGTCAGACTTCAGGCGCTCCTTGAAGGTATGGGTGTTCTCCGAGCGTTTGACGTCGGGGGCGCGGCCGGACTTGGTGGTGTAGAACTCGCCGTTGTCGCCCTCGGCGAACACGGCATCGTTTGCGCGCATCGCGGCTTCGAGTTTGGGGGCGAGTGTGGACGCCTTGGTGCCCGCCATGGGGCCGCCCGCTTTGGTGAGCGCTTCGGCTATGGCCGCGGCGGTCATCTTGATGGGGGCGTTGACGCCGTGCATCACGTGCTTGCGCTTGATCGCCTCAAAGGCTTTCAGCGCAAGCTCTTGCTCTTCTTTTGTGCCCTTGAACGCTATCTGCGTCTCTGTTGCCATGCTGGTAGGTGCTCCGGGTAGGTCTTGGTCTACTTGGTGTCGCGGATACCACGCTCTTCGCGCAGCATTTCGAGGTAGCGGCGGACGAGCGAGTCGATCGTCTGAGGCCTGCCGGTGCGCCGCATCCAGTCAATCAGGCGCTCCATGTCGCGCATGCTAATCGAGATATCTTTAGCGGCCAAAGGTGCTCCTCACGTACATTGATATATGTAAACTCAATTGTGACACCTAGCTATTTTACCGCATGGCCCCCGTGATGGCAACGTGAAGCCGGCGGGCGTGTTGAGGGTGAGGCGTAAGGGGTGAGGGGGAGGTGCGGGCAGCGCCTGGCTAGCACAGGGGCTGTAGAACGCCACTCGCACAGAAAGCCCAACGTTATGGGCATTGCAGAAGAAGTGAGTAATGACTTCTTCTGCAGACCATGACACTCCCCAACTTCCCCCATCACCCAACTACCCCGCTTCGCTCATGACCCTCGCCCCTCGCCCCTCGCCCCTCACCCCTCCCCCCGCTTCGCTCATGGCCCTCACCCCTCA
>DASTEB010000107.1:0-7344 GCA_035710025.1 Chloroflexia bacterium | reverse complement strand
ACCAGATCGCTCAAGACCTCTTTTTCAATGATTCTGTACATGGTCAATGAACCTCGTTGCTAAGGTTATCCGGCTCTCCTCGATGGAAGCCGGACAGCTTCCGCACAGGATGTGCCCGGGTCCGCAGCGAAGTCGTGCTGTTGAACCAGGCACGCGCGCGGTACCTGCTTATCCCACCACCATCACCGAGCACGGCGCTTCGTCAAGCAGCTGGTTGGCGGTATGCTGCGTTGCATGCACCCACATGCTGTGGCCGGTGTGGCGCCCGAGTACGATCAGGTCGGCCCCGTCGTGCCTGGCGGTATCCAGTATCACCTGTGCCGCCTTCCCACGCACGACTTTGGCTTCCGCCTTGATGCCGTAGTCGGCGGCCAGGGACAGGATGTGCTGCTGCTTTTTCACGAGGCACTCTGTGTCGAAAGCGCACTCCTCCTCGATTACCTCCGGAGACGCCATGTACGCAGGCAGAGGCTCTACGACCGACAGCAGCTCAATCTCGGCATTCTGCTCCCGTGCCAGGCTGACGGCAAATTCGCCGGCGCACCTGCCGTGCTGAGAGCCGTCACAACAGACCAAGATTCGCTTAAACATGGAAGACCTCCAATACTGACATTGCTACTACCCGCGTAGCCCGGTTGCGCTGCGTAGTTCGCTCAACACTGAGCACTTGTCGACCTGCTCAACCTCAGACTCAACCGATCCGGCCCGGGCGTCGCTGCCCCTGACCGCGTTCGCCTGCTACAGTCCAAGGTTGTTGCGAAAGAAGGACATCAATTCCTCGAGGGTGGTAAGCGCCCGCCACCGTTGGGGGCCGCCCACCTCCATCACCATGAAGCGCCAGGGAGGTGCATCCTGCTCGCCGTCTTCGGGCAGAGCACCCGCCTCACGCTGGCAGCGAACCAGGAAGGACCTGTAAGAGCCGGCCGGCCCATCGTGCTGGGTTTCCGTATACACAATAGATTCGCGCATGTGGAGCGGCCTCCTGAAGGCTGCACCGGTGGTCTCGCCACCGCTCTGTGATTTCTCTAACTAAGGTATAAGGCATGGGCGTTGTGAAATCGTTGCGAAAGCGTTCCGGGATAGTCCCAACGATACCTATCATTTCTGCCGGGGTTCTGATATAATTAAGGCGGCCTAATTTGATGCCCATGGTGGGGCGCCGGCGAGGGCTGTTCCACACCTGTAGTAGCGGCGGGAGGGCTTCACACCGGTATAGTGACATGGATCACAACTTGTCCCGGGCCTGCCAGGACCCATCGAAGGTGACGGAACCATATGGCTCGACTCGAGATCGCTCTGCTGGGCGGCTTCCAGGTGCACCTGGACGGCCGCCTTCTTACTTCCTTCGAGTCTGATAAGACTCGCGCCCTGCTGGCTTTTCTGGCCGTCGAGGCCGACAGGCTCCACCGCCGAGAGAAGCTGGCCGAGCTGTTCTGGCCCGACCTCGCGGAAGGGGCGGCCCGCCGCAACCTTCGCCACACCATCTTCCGACTGCGCCAGGCGCTCAACGAGCCGGAAGACGGGCCGGGCCTGCTGGTCGCAACCCACCAGCATATACAGCTCAATCTGGCCGGCGGGTTCTGGCTGGACGTGGCTGCTTTCAACGCGCTCATCGAGGCGTGCCGCTACCACGACCACCCCGAAGGCGAGTGCGACCAGTGCCTCGCCCGCCAGCGCCGCGCCATGGAACTGTACCGCGGCGACTTCCTTCAGGGTTTCTCCCTGCCCGACAACCAGGAGTTCACCGAGTGGGCCGTATACAAGCAGGAAGAGCTGCACCGCCAGGCCCTCGACACCCTGCAGGCGCTGACGGCGCACTACGAGCGCATCGCCGATTACGAGCGGGTCAACCACTTCGCCCAGCGGCAGATTGAGCTTGAACCGTGGCGCGAAGATGCGCACCGGCACAAGATGCGCGCCCTGGCCCTCCTTGGGCAGCGAGAGGCCGCCCTGCGCCAGTTCGAGACGTGCAGGCGCGCCCTGGCCGAGGAGATGGGCCTCGACCCCTCGCCCCCCACCGCCCGGCTGCAGGCCGATATTCGTTCCGGGGCTATCGCTCCCCGAGAAGCGCCGCCCGCGCCCCTGCCTCCGCTCGAACCGCAGTGGGCGGCCCCGGTGAGCGACAGGCGTTTCGTGGCCCGCGAGCAGGAGCTTGCCCGCCTGGAAGTCGAGCTTGAGCTTGCGCTGCAGGGGGATGGGCGCGTGGTGTTCGTTACCGGCGCGGCGGGCAGCGGGGCGAGCGAACTGGTGTGCGAATTCGCCAGGCGGGCCGCGCAGGCCCACCCCGACCTGCTGGCTACGTACGGCAAGTGCACCGCCCTCATGGGCGCGGGCGACCCGTACGAAGCGTTCCGGGAAGCTTTGCGCGTGCTCACCGGCGACTCGGACGCGCTGCTCGCGGGAAGCTGTCTGCCCGTAGAGGCGGGCGGGCGCATCATGGCTGCCCTGCCCGACACGGTGCGGGCCATCGTCGAGTCGGGCGGGGGTCTGCTGGAGACCTTGATCCCGGGCGCGCAGCTGCTGGCCCGGACCAGAACTGCTCTCAAAGAGCGGCCCCCCTGGCAGACCCATCTGGAAGAACTGGTGGTGACGCGCACCGCCCACAGCGAGTACTGGCTGCGGGCCGGAACGGGCACGGGCACCGAGGCGGTGCAGGCAGACGTCTTCACCCAGCTTACGGCAGTGCTGCGGGCGATCTCACGGGTCCACCCCTTCATGCTGGTCCTGGACGACCTGCAGTGGGCTGACAAAAGCTCGGCCAGCCTGCTCTTCTACCTGGCGCGCCACCTGGCCGGGAGCCGCATCCTCGTCGTGGGCACCTACCGCACCAACGCAAACCACCGCCCCCTGCCTACCAGCCACCCCGAGACCCACCCCGTCGAGTCGGTCATGCGCGAGCTTGAAATGCAGTTCGGCGACATCCGGCTCGACCTGACCGGAGCCGACGGGCGCGCCTTCGTCAATGCCCTGATCGACGCGGAGCCGAACCACCTGGGGGCCGACTTCCGCGAATCGGTGTACAGGCACACCGGCGGGCACGCCCTGTTCACGGTCGAGATGCTGCGCGCCATGCAGACGCGAGGCGACCTGGTGAGGGACGCGGCCGGCTGCTGGGTCGTAGGCTCGGACCCCGACTGGCACAGCATGCCGCCGCGCGTGACCGCCGCCATAGACGAGCGCATCAGCGTGCTGCCTCACGAGGTGCAGACGCTGCTGGAGGCGGCCGGCATCCAGGGCGACGTGTTTGCCGCCGAGATTCTTGCCGCCCAGACCGGCATGGACCCGCAGGTGGTAATTCGTTGGCTCGACGGAGTAGTGGACGGGCAGCACGGCCTTATCAGGCCGACGGCGTGTACCCGCCTGCGTCCCGGCGAGCGGCACCTTACCCAGTACTCGTTCACTTACGGCCTCTACTGCAAGTACCTGTACAGCCGCATCGACCCGGTGAACCGGGAACGGTTCCACGGCGACGTGGCCGAAGCCCTGGAACACCTCTACGGCGAGGGAGCCCCCGAGATAGCACCTCAACTCGCCTACCACTATGAGCAGGCCGCCATGCCCGCCCGGGCAGCCGAATACCTGCTCCAGGCAGGGAACATGGCGCGCAGAGAGAGCGCTTGGGAGCAGGCGGTAGGCTTCTACGCGAGGGGCCTGGCCCAGCTGGATGCCATGCCCGCCCCCATGCGCCGCGAGTGGGAACCCGGCCTGCGGCGTGCCCTGGTCGATACGCTCCTCGCCACGGCCGGCTGGGGCAGCCCCGAGCAGAGGAAGGGATTGCAGGAGGAGCCGGCGGAGCCGCAGGCTGAGGTTCCCGGAGCCTCCGCGGGGGCCGGCCGGCGCGGAGAGGAGCGCGACCCGGCCCAACTGGCGCTCGCCCACTTCCGTACAGGTATCAACAAGACCGCGCTCGGCGAGTTCGCCCCGGCCAGGGACCACCTGGACCAGACGCTGAGCCTGTACGCTCTAATCCCCAGGCCGCCCTCCGAGCTTGTGGAAGTGGTGCCCGTGTGCAACGTTCTCCTCGCGCAATTGTGGTGGGTGCTCGGGTACCCCGAAAGATCGGCCGAACACCTCCGGGCCGCCGAAGAACTGTCAGAAGAGCGGGGCGAGCCCCTCAGCCTGGGGCTGATCACCATCGCAGCGGATTACGTGAGCTACCTGCTCAGGCAGGACGACGTGGAGGCCACTCAGCGCCGCGCCGAAACGCTGATGCGCCTGGTGTACGACAGGGGCATGGAGGTATGGCAGCCCTGGTCCGACGTGCTGCGCGGGCGCTTGCTGCTTGAGCGCGGCGAGTGGCAGGCGGGAGCCGAGCGCATAGGCCGCGGCCTGGACGGCTGGCGCGACAGCGGCGCCCGGGTAGGTACCGCCGTCCCGCTGGCAATGCTGGCCGAGGCCTCGCTGCGCATGGGCGACGCCGAGCAGGGGCTGGCGGCCCTGGACGAAGCGCAGGCCTGCGTCGAGGAGACGGGCCACGCCTACCTCGAAGCCGAGCTGCACAGGCTGCGGGGCGAGTTGTTGGTCGCGGCCTCGAGCGAGGGAGACGGCAACTACGAGGCCCAGGCCGAGGTGTGTTTCCGGCGGGCTATCGAGATCGCGGGGCAGCAAGGAGCCAGGGCGTGGGAGCTGCGCGCTGCCGTGAGCCTGGCGCGGCTGTGGAGCAGCCAGGGCAAGGTCCGCGAGGCGAGAGGGCTGCTGGCCCCGATATACAGGGAATTCACCGAGGGCTTCGACACGCCCGATCTGCGGGAGGCCGGGCAGATGCTAACCTCGCCGGGAGAGGCGGTGGAGGGAGAGCCGGAGCCTGCGGCTGCCGGCCCTGCGCGGTAACGCTCTCACGGCTTACCCGAGAACGTCACCGCGCACTTGAGCCCGGCGGTGGGTGTCGTGCCGTCACGGGCGCGCCCCTGCGCCGGGTAAGGGAAGGGGCGTAGATGCGTAGTAGTCGGTGAGGCGCAGGCGCAGGTAGCCGCCGTCGTCGTCCGGGTGGCTGCTCACCGCGGTGTTGCCGTTGATGGGCGGCGGGTTGGTGATGCCGTCGTTGTGGTAGTCGTGGTAGTGCGACTGGTCTCCTGTCCCCGCTCCCCACAGGATGCCGACTACTCCGAGGTTGGCCCACTCCGCGAGGTGCGCTCTGCCGCTCTCGGGGTTCAGGAAGTACTCGGGGCGGTTGTCCTGCCAGTGCCCGTCCGTGTTGTTCATGGTGCGGTACACCCTGTTGCCGTTCGGCACCTGCCACAGCATAGCCCGCCTGCCCGTGGCGCTCACTATCTTGCCCAGCCACGCGCCCATGGTGGAGAAGGACGGCTCCTTCGCGTTGGTATCATGCCACCACACGTTTATGCCGCGCTGCGCCTGGTAGTACGCCGCGTCCCTGTCGAGCGGCGAGTAGAAGAGCAGCTCAAACTGCGCGGGGGAGCCCAGGCTGTTGAGGTACTTTGCGATACGGAGGGCGTGAGCAGACCAGTCGTATGCCGGGTCGTCGCGCAGCGACACCGCTACGTCGTGCCCCGTGGCCCACTGCGACACGTCAAGCCCGAGCAGCACGTCCGGCGCGTACAAATCGCGGATGTGGGCGAGAGTCTGGTAGAAGCCCCTGAACGTATCGGGGAAGCCCTGCGCATCGGGGTGGCCGGACGATGCCACGGACGCACGCTGCAGAGAGGCGTCGTCGGCCTTGTTGGTGGGGTGCTGCTGCATTACCCCGTTCAGGTCAGGCTCTATGTTGACCGGCACGCGCCCCTTCGCGTTCGAGGAGGCCAACTTCTGCATGAGCAGCTTGAAGTCGTCGAAGTAGGCGCGCATGACCGAGGGGTCGTTCAGGTTGGCGTACTCGTTGTAATGGGGCGCGCTCTGCAGGATCTGGTAGTAGACGAACGCCGTGGACAGGTCGCGGGCGTTCGATTCTTCGACGTAGTAATCGATGTACCGGCCTGCCGGGGAGTTCCACGTAGCCCAGCCCTTGCCCGTCCCCGTTTCCTTCGTCGACACCCCACCTGCAAGGTACTTGTACCTGTAGTCCAGGGGCACCGAGGGTGCAAGAGGTATCTCGGAAGTATGCTCGTTGAGCAGCCCCATGCTCATATGGCCGGGTATGCCGCGCGGTACGGGGGGCAGATCAGGCGTCACGGCCTGGCTCGATTCCACTTGCCTTGAGCGCAGGCGGTGCGTGCCGAGTTGCGAGAGCAGAACCTCGTATTGAGTGCCCGCGTTCTCCGGGTGGTATTCGAACACAGCCCGCTCGAAGTACTGTACTCGGTACTGCTTCCCGTCGAGCGAGGACACCTCGTTGAACTCGTCGGAGATGGGGTAGCCTTGCTGCGCCAACCCGCCGTGTCTCGTCCAGTAATCGAGGAAGGGGCCGCCCAGGCGCTTGCCCGTCTCGGGGAAGAACCGGCTGCCGGGCGTGTTGTTCGGGGCCTGGCCGGAGGCTCCCGAAGGATAACGCTCCTCGTAGAGCAGCGTGCCGAGCAGCGAGAGCAGAACGTCGTATTGCGTGCCCGCGTTCTCCGGGTGATACTCGAACACAGCCCGCTCGAAATACTGTACTCGGTACTGCTTCCCGTCGAGCGAGGACACCTCGTTGAACTCGTCGGAGATGGGATAGCCTTGCTGCGCCAACCCGCCGTGTCTCGTCCAGTAATCGAGGAAGGGGCCGCCCAGGCGCTTGCCCGTCTCGGGGAAGAACCAGCTGCCGGGCGCGTTGTTGGGGGCCTGGCCGGGAGCGCCCGAAGGATAACGCTCCTGGTAGTGCAGCGTGCCGAGCAGCGAGAGCAGAACGTCGTACGGGGCCGGGTTCTCGGGGTGCGCCTCGAACACCGCCCGCTCGAAGTACTGCACGGTGTAGACCTTGCCGTCAACGTCGGACTTCTCGGCCAACGTATCGCTGACGGGGTAGCCCTGCTGCGCCAACCCGCCGTGCGTGTTCCAGTAAGCCAGGAACCTGCCGCTGAGGGTCTTGCCCGTCTGCGGGAAATAGCGAGCGTCTGCCTGTGCCGAGGTGTTGGGCAGCGGCGAAAGTTGGACCAGCACAGCCAGTCCAAGAAGCACAGGCAGCCTCTTCAAACGCATTCTCCTGTCCTTTCGTCTCGCGAGCGGCCCGGCCTGCCTCGGCGGTTGCGGCCGGTAGGTGGGCCGCAGGTGGCAGGACGGCATTACTCCGTTATATAGCCAATTCCGGGGCCGCGGGTAACCAATTTCTGGTCCGCATTATAGCCAGTTGCCTTCGCCGGGAATAGCCGAAATTGGCGATGTTGCGGCTCTGCCGTGCTGCTATGTTGTGACCTACCATGCGTCCGGCCTCTCGACCGGCGCCTGGCAGGCATACTGTCCTCCTTCTTATCC
>DASTEB010000106.1:0-2091 GCA_035710025.1 Chloroflexia bacterium | reverse complement strand
GCTACGATGTGGAAATGCCGATCACAGAGCAGCTTTACCGGGTGCTGTTCGAGGGGCGCGACCTGATGACCGGGCTGAACGCCCTGCTCAGGCGCGAGCCGACCGACGAGTTCATCTCGCTCGGGTTGGACGAAAGCGAGCTAGCGGGCGACTAGCGCTCGAGGTCCAGCGTCTCGACCAGGCGCTCGACCTGCTGGGGCACCGGGTTGAAGGGGTCGCGCAGGATGATCGTCTGCTCGCGGTGCGGGCCGACGGAGATTATGTCAAGCGGCGTGCCCAGGAGCGATGTCATCCGGTCGAGGTAGCGGCGGGCGTTCTCCGGCAGGTCGGCCCATGAGCGCGCCCCACTGGTGTCCTCTTTCCAGCCCGGGTGCTCCTCGTACTGAGGCTCTACCGTCTCCAGGATCGACAGGTCGGCGGGCAGGTGGCTCAGGTGCGCGTCGTTCACCTTGTACGCCGTGCAGATCTTGATCGTGTCGAACTTGTCCAGCGCGTCCAGCCGCGTGATCGCGACGCCCGTCAGCCCGTTAAGCTGCGCCACGTAGCGCCCGGCCACCGCGTCGAACCAGCCTACCCGGCGCGGCCTCCCCGTCACCGTGCCGTACTCTCCGTGGCCCACGCCGCCCTGCTCGCGCAGGAAGTCGGCAATCTCCCCGTGTATCTCGGTGGGGAACGGGCCCGAGCCGACGCGGGTCTGGTAGGCTTTGAACACGCCCACGATCGAGCTAAGCTGGTTGGGCGGCGTGCCCGAACCGACGCACAGACCCGCGGCAGTAGGGTTGCTCGACGTGACGTAGGGGTAGGTGCCGAAGTCAAGGTCGAGCAATGCGGCCTGCGCGCCCTCCAGCAGCACCTTGCGCTTCTCGGACAGCGCCCGGAGGATAACAAGCTCGGTCGGCATGATGTGCTTGCGAAGCTGCTGCCCCTGCTCCACCAGTTTGAGGTACACGCCGTGAAGCTCCAGCGGCTCCGCGCCGTACACCCTCTGCAGGATCTTGTTCTTGGCCGGGAGCACCGACGACAGCTTGGTGAGCAGCATCTCTTCCTGCACAAGGTCGCCCATGCGAATGCCCACGCGGGCCGCGCGGTCCTCGTAGGCCGGGCCGACGCCGCGGCGGGTCGTGCCGATGTTGCCCGCGCCCGTCTCCGAGCGCGCGTCCTCCTCCAGCCCGTCGAGCAGCTTGTGGTAGGGCATGATCACGTGGGCCCGGTCGCTGATCAGCAGGCGGGAGATGTCCACCCCAACGGCTTCGATCTGCGCCATCTCTTCGAGCAGCACGTCGGGGTCGACCACAACGCCATTGCCGATGATCGACACTGCCTGCGGGTTGAAGATGCCGGACGGCACGAGGCGCTGCTTGAAGGTGCCGAACTCGTTGACAATGGTGTGCCCGGCGTTGGTGCCGCCGTTGCACCTGGCAACCACGCCCGCCTTCTCCGAGAGCAAGTCAACTATCTTGCCCTTGCCTTCGTCGCCCCACTGGCCCCCGATTACTGCAGCTACCGGCACTACCCACTCCTGAAAGCGTCACTCAAAGACGTGATTAGCGGCGGGGCCACCCGACCCTGCCGCTCTGATTATACTCTGTTATTCCGGTTCTGTAACGGGCGAGCCATACTGCGTAATGCGTAAAGTACTGCGTCAAACGTCATGTCTCACGGGGCTAGGCGGACATGGCAGTTGGGAGCCAGAGTGGTTGATGGGCAGACCTCTGTCGCCCCTTCGGGGCTTGGGGTTTGTTCAGGCATCGGCTCTCCCCGGGCTCACGCCCGGGGCTAAGTTCTGCCGCCCCTTCGGGGCTGCCTCTCCCCAGGACCACAGTCTCCAGCCGGCACACCGTCCGACTGCCACCATGATGCATGACGCATCACGAGCCCCGCTACTTCACCAGACGCAGGTGGTCCCGGCCTCCCTTGTCCTTGGGCGGGCGACCGCGGCGGCGAGGCGTCGGCTGCTGGTCCTCGGCCCCGGCGGCGAGGTCGTCCGGCTCGCTGCCGATCTCATCTTCGGGCGCTTCCGCCTTAGCCCTGGGCTTGCGGCCGCGCTTTGCCTTCGCTTCGCCGTTCGCGTGGCCGTTGCCGTTGCCGTTG
>DASTEB010000105.1:0-2052 GCA_035710025.1 Chloroflexia bacterium | reverse complement strand
GGGGTGAATGACGCAGGCGGGGCGATTTCCCCGGTGGACGAGCCGGGGCGCGAGGCGGGGTTCTACCGCTCGCTGGCGCCGGGGCTCGCGGTGAGGACGCCGCGGGTGCTATTGTCGTCGGCCGGGGGCGAGTGGCTGCTGATGGAGGCTGTGCCGTTCGACGCGGTGTGGCCCCGCGCCGCGTGGTCGGAAGGGCAGTACAGGGCCGCGCTGGACGCGCTGGCGGCGATGCACGCGCAGTGGTGGAGCCGCCCGCCCGACCCGGCCGAGTACCCCTGGGTATGGCAGCCGCTCGGCGCGCATGCGCCCGCTCTAGCCGAGGACGCCCGCGCCGCACTGCTGGAGATCGAGCAGGCGCCGTGGCGCGAGACCTTCTTCCCCGGCGACAGGCTGCGGGCGTGGCTGCGCGTGGTTGAGGAGCCTGCCGTGCTGCTCGACCTGTTCGAGGGGGTGCCGCAGACGCTGGTACACGGCGACTACTGGCCGGGCAACATAGCGGTGCACAGGGACGGCCCTGCTGTGTTCGACTGGCAGCGGGTGGGCGTTGGCCCGGCGGCGTACGACCTGGCGTGCTTCTACGGGTCGTCGCGGTGGTGGTTCGGGCGGCTGCCGCTGTCGCTGGCGCAGATACGCGCCCATTACCTGCGCGCCCTGAACGAGCGCCTGGGCACCAACCTCGACCGCTACCTGTTCGACCTGGGCACCGACACCGCTCGGGCGTGGCAGTTCGCCGTCCTATGGCCCGCCGCGCTGCTGAAGCACCACGCGCACCTGCTGGGGGCGCAGGGGCATGTCCGCGCCACGGTGACCGAGCCGGCGTGGGCGTGCTTGCGGCGGTGTGTGGGATAGGGGAGTATAGGGGAGTGAGGGCAGAAGGCCAGGGGTGGTGGGTCGCGTCAATTGCTCCAGGGAAAATCGCTTTGCAGCAGGAGGTTTAGCACTGTGGCGACTGTTTTTGCGGGCTTCACGATGTCCCTCGACGGCTTTATCGCCAACCCCGACGACAGCACCGAGGGCCTGTTCGATTGGTTCGCCAGTGGCGACACCGAGTACCTCCTCCCGGGCGGCAAGATGACCGTGCGCCTCTCGCCTGCCAGCGCGATGGTGATGCGCGACATATGGCAGAGGGTAGGGGCGGTTGTGGCCGGCCGGCGTATGTTCGACATCGCTCACGGTTGGGGCGGCAGCCACCCGCTCAACGTACCGGTCTTCGTCGTCAGCCACAGCATCCCCGAAGGCTGGCCCCGCGACGACGCGCCTTTCACCTTTGTCATCGGCGTCGCGGACGGCGTCGAGAGCGCGATCGAGCAGGCAAAACAGGTGGCCGGCGACAAGTTGGTGATCGTGGCCGGCGCCAACATAGCACAGCAGGCGCTCAAGGCCGGACTGGTCGATGAGCTCGAGTTGGACCTGGTGCCGGTCTTGCTCGGTCGGGGCATTCGCGCCTTTGAATACCTGGGGATCGAGCCGGTCAAACTGGAGCGCATCTTCGCGGTGCTGGCTCCTGACGTGACCCACCTGCGCTTCCGGGTCAAAAGGTAGGCTATCGCCCGCCTGTGCGGGCTCATGCCGGGCACGTTAGTGCCGGCCATCCGCGGGAAAGGTTGCATCGACGGTTTGGCGTGTTGCCGAGAAGAGACAGTCCGGCCTGCGCCGGACTTCGTCCTTGTAGCCCGCGAATTCATTCGCCGGGCGTTCTAACCGCGCCGCATCCTAACTCAGCGTACGCCACCACTGACCACTGACCACCCTCTCGCCCTACCCGCCCCTCCATCCCACGCACTACCCGGCCTCAGACCCGCGCGGCTTGACGCCTGGCCGAAGCGGGCATTACAATGGTCTGTACTCTTAGCTTTGTGCCGCCCCGGGAGGTTGGTCTTCTATGGGACATCCTTACATGTCCAGCCGCGATATACGCAGCCGCTACCTCGACTTCTTCGCCGAGAGGGGACACGAGATCGTGCCCTCGTCCTCGCTCGTGCCCGCGAACGACCCTACACTGTTGTTCACAACGGCAGGCATGGTGCAGTTCAAGGACGTCTTCCTGGGCAA
>DASTEB010000104.1:0-7163 GCA_035710025.1 Chloroflexia bacterium | reverse complement strand
ATCGTGGCCCCGCGCGAGATCGGCGACGGCGCGGCCACGGGCGCGGGAAGTGTGGTGACGAAGGACGTAGCGCCGCGCACCCTCGTGGTGGGGGTGCCGGCAAGACCGCTGCGCGAGGTCGAGCCGTACGGTGGGCCTGGCCACGAAGGTAGCGGAGATAGTAAAGGGGACGGAGAAGCAGCGGAAGAATGAGCAGGCAGGGGTAAGTGGAGGAGGCACAGTAAGGCTATGCATCGGGAATTGCGGGTGTTCACCGGTAATGCTCACCCCGCGCTCGCAGAGGCAATCGCGAGCCACCTCGGCGTGCCGTTGGGCTCGGCGCTCGTCACGGAGTATCGCAACGGTGAGACGCGCGTTTGCATCGAGGAGAACGTGCGCGGCGCCGACGTATATATCATTCAGCCGACCTGTCACCCCGTAAACCAGAACTTGATGGAGCTCCTCATCATGATGGACGCCATCAAGCGCGCATCGGCGTCGCGTATCACCGCCGTGATCCCATATTATGGATATGCCAAGCAGGAGAAGAAGAGCCGCCCTCGCGAGCCGATCACGGCCAAGCTGGTGGCCGACCTGCTGCAGGCCGCCGGGGCCCAGCGCATCCTGACATGCGATCTGCACGCCCCGGCCATCGAGGGCTTCTTCAACATCCCGGTCGACCACCTGCAGGGCCGCAGGCTGCTGGCCGACCGCAGCCGCGAGCTAGACCTGCCCAACCCCGTGGTGGTCGCGCCCGACCAGGGCCGCGTGGGCTGGGCGCTCGAGGTGCGCGACCGGCTCGGCCCGAACGTGGACATCGCCGTCATCGCCAAGCAGCGCCCCACCGCCGACAAGGCCTTCGCCGTCGAGATGGTAGGCAACGTGCAGGGCAGGACGGCTTTGCTCATAGATGATATGATAATGACGGGCGGCACGCTGGTGGCCGCCGCCGAGATGCTGCTGCAGCGTGGCGCAAGCTCGGTCTACGCTTTCGCCACCCACGCCGCGTTCGCCCCCGGCACCAGAGACCTGCTGGAGAACTCGCCGTTCACCCGGGTGCTCATATCCGACACGATACCGCTGACCCAGAACGGCCACCTGGGCGACAGCAAGATAGAAGTGATAAGCCTCGCGCAGCTATTCGCCGACGCCATCCTGCACATCCACGAAGACCGCTCGGTTAGCGCGCTGTTCCGGTAGGGCGCCGCGAGTACGGGACCTCGGGCCGCCACACGACAACGCGGCCCACAGGTCCGGCGCCCATGACTTTTAGTAGGAGTTCTCCTTTTTTTGGACCCAAGTAGTTGGATAGCACTCGCGGTGGCGGTGCTATGCCTACTCCTCATAGCCCTCAACTCGGCGATTGAGACCGCGCTGACCAATATATCGCGTTTGCGCCTCAGACAGCTGTTGGAGAGGGGCGTGCCCCGCGCCCAGGCCATCAGCGACCTGCTCGACAATCCCCAGCGCTTCCCCGCTACCCTCATCTTCGTCAACACGGTAGCCCTCATCACCCTCGGCTCCCTCGCGCTGTACGCCTCGTACTACTTCACCGAGTGGTGGACCCACTTCCTCGCGGTATTCATTGCCGCCCTGCTGGTGCTCGTGTTCGGCATCGCTGTGCCCAAAGCCCTGGCCGTGCGCAACCCCGAGCGCACGGCCCTCGCTCTCTTCCGCCCGGCCAACGTCATGCGCCGGGTCGTATCGCCCCTGGTGTGGCTGGCGTCGGCGCTCGCGCAGCCGTTCGTGCGCGTCCTCGGCGGGCGCACCACCGCGGCAGGCCCCTTCGTCACCCAGGAAGAGATGAGGATGCTGGTCAACGTGGGCGAGGAGGAGGGGGTCATCCAGCACGAGGAAGAGGAGCTGATACACTCCATCTTCGCCTTCGGTGACACCGTCGTGCGCGAGGTCATGGTGCCCCGGCCCTACATCGTGGCGGTGGAGGACGACCTCACCGTGGCGCAGGCCGCCGACGTGGCCCTGCGCACCGGGCACACCCGTCTTCCGGTGTACAAAGAGAGCATCGACACCATAGAGGGCGTGGTCACCGTGCAGGACATGCTGCGCGTGGTGAGGCAGGACGGCGAGGGTCTCTCCATTCTGCAGGTCATGCGCCCGGTGTACTACGTGCCCGAGACCAAGAAGGTGGACGAATTGCTGCGCGACTTGCAGAAGGGGCGCATGCACCTCGCCATCGTGGTGGACGAGTACGGGGGCACGGCGGGCCTGGTGACCATCGAGGACCTGCTGGAAGAAATCGTGGGCGAGATACAGGACGAGTACGACGTCGAGCCTGTGATGATCGAGCGGCTGAACGAGTACGAGACCCATCTTGACGCCCGCGTGCCCCTGGACGACGTGAACGAACTGCTCCTGACCAACTGGGAGGCCGAGGACTCGGATACCATCGGCGGCCTGGTGTACGAACAGCTTGGCCGCATCCCCAACCCCGGCGACACCGTGGAGATCGGCGAATACGTGATCACGGTGCTCAGCACCGAGGGGGCGCGCCTCAAGCAACTGAGCATCGTGCGCCGCCGCCCGGCCGAGGAGCCTGTGGAGAACGAGCACTCGGCGGTGGAGTAAGCCCAGACCCATGACAGACGACCAACTCATACAACTGGCCGCCGAAGCGCGCGAGCGTGCCTACGCCCCCTACTCGGGCTTCCGGGTGGGCGCCGCGCTGCTGGCGAAGAACGGCAAGGTATACACCGGCTGCAATATCGAGAATATCTCCTACTCGCCCACGCTGTGCGCCGAGCGGGTGGCGGTGGGCGCTGCCGTCGCCGCGGGCGAGCGGCCGGGCGGCTTCGAGGCTATCGCCATCGTGTCGGACGACCCCTCCCCCGCCACCCCGTGCGGGGTGTGCCGCCAGGTCATGGCCGAGATAGCGCCGGGTGCCCGGGTGATCATGGCGTCGGCCCCCGAGAAGGGCGACGGGCGTCTGGAGATGACGGTCGAGGAATTGCTGCCCCACGCGTTCAAGTTCACCGAGTAGGAGCGTCGTGAAGAAGTACTTCGTCGCCGTGGCGGGCAACATCGGCGTGGGCAAGTCGAGCCTCACCACCCTGCTGGCCCAGCGGATGGGCTGGGAGCCTTTCTTCGAGGCGGTAGCCGAGAACCCCTACCTGGCCGACTTCTACGCCGACATGCCCACCTGGAGTTTCCACTCGCAGATATTCTTCCTGTCGCGCCGCCTGTACGACTACCGCGCCATGATGGAGCACCCCACGTCCGTCCTGCAGGACCGCACAGTGTACGAAGACGCCGAGATATTCGCACGCAACCTGTACCGCCAGGGGCTGATGAGCGAGCGCGACTGGGCCTCCTACTGGGACCTGTACAGCGCCGTGTCTGCCCTGCTGCCCCCGCCCGACCTCGTTGTGTACCTGCAGGCGTCGGTGAGCACGCTCACCCAGCGCATAGGGATGCGCGGGCGCGAGTTCGAGCAGCAGATCGGCGAGGAGTACCTTGCCCGGCTGAACGACCTGTACGACGAGTGGGTGGCCGGGTTCAACCTCTGCCCCGTGCTCACCATCGCCACCGACAACCTCGACTTCGTGCACGCGCCCGAGCACCTGGACATTATCGCGGCGAGGATCGAGGATCGCTTGCGCGGTAAAGAGGTGCTCACCTTCGAGCGCAGGGACAACGGAGAGGAGGGCGGCTAGCGGTGGAGTTCCTGCCCTACACCCCGCAGTCCATACGCCTGCAGACGCGCACGACCGTGATCGGACGCCGCATAGAGATGTACGAGCGCGTCCGCTCGACCAACGACCTCGCCCGCGAGGCCGGGCGGCGCGGCGAGCCTGAGGGTCTGCTCATCCTTGCCGAGGAGCAGTCGCAGGGACGCGGCAGGCTGGGCCGCACGTGGGTAGCGCCGCCCCGCACCGGCATCCTTGGGTCGCTACTGCTGCGCCCGCGCTTCTCGGCGCAGCACGCCTTCCACCTGACGATGGCCGCCGCCCTCGCCATCCACGACACCTGCGCTATGGCCGACTTCAAGGCGTTCGGCATGGCGCCCTCCATCAAGTGGCCCAACGACGTGCTGGTGAACGGGCGCAAGATCGCGGGCGTGCTGAGCGAGAGCGAGTTTTCGGGCGGCGACTGGGACTTCGCAGTGGTGGGTTTCGGCATCAACGCCAACTCCAACCCCGAAGACCTCGGCCCCGTGCAGACCCCCGCCACTTCGTTCGCCCGCGAGATGGGCTCGGCCATCGACCGTGTGCTGCTCATCTCGCGCGTGCTCATGTTCTTCGAGGACGCCTACCTGCAATTGCAGAACGGTCAGCACCGGTACGTGTACGAGCGCTGGACGCGCGCCCTCGAGACGGTGGGCCGCCCGGTGAGGGTGCAGGAAGCGGGAGGGTTGGTCGAGGGCACGGCTGTTGGTGTCGACCCGGACGGCGCTCTGCTGGTGCGCACATCCTCCGGCGAGCGCAGACGAGTGCTCGCCGGAGACGTGCTGCCCTGACGCTTCCCGGCTAGCGCACCCTCACCGCGCCGTACGCCGGGTACTCCTGCCCGTCCAGGTCCTCCACGATGAAGCCGACGATGTAGTCGCCCGCCGCGGCGTCGAGTTCCTCCCAGGTGATCGGGTCGTCGCCGAACTGTATCGTCTCGCCCTCCTGCTGCACATTCTGCGCGACGTTGCCGCTCTGGTCGAGGTCCATCCAGCGCTGAAGCACCGTGAACGAATCGCCGCGGGTGGGCGTAATCTCGCGAGGCGATCCCGTGCCGCTCTCGCCGGTGAAGCCAACCACGGCGTGCAGGTAGCCGTCGCGGAAGTACATCCGGGCGTATCGCTTCTCGCCGTTGGCGTAAGTGTAGATGCCCTCCACGGAATAGATCGCCTGCTCGGGCGCGGCACCGTACTCCTCGGGCGTGAGCAGCGCCTCGACCGTGTTCACCCCGTCGTTGATGGCGAACACGATCGGCTCCCAGTCAAACTGCACGGTGAACTGCCCGGTATCGCCCCAGTCGGGGTAGAACACCCCGTTCACTTCGCGCGTGTCGGGGCTTTCCAGATAGTCGATGTCCACCACGTTGATCGAATTGGCGGCCTGGTCGAAGTAGCCCAGGAACAGCTTGACATAACCGACGTTCTCCCCGCGCACGTCGGCGCTGATGCGGATCGTGTCGCCCGGGGCGACCTCCTGCCCGCTGAGCCTGACCTGCGACACCTGCACGCCCGCTGCCGGGGGCGTCACCTGCTGGCCCCGTTCGGGCACGACCGCCGCGACCGCCGCTCGCTCGAACTGGCGACCGGTGTAGTGGAATGCGAGGAAGTCGTCCCACACCGAGGACTCGGCGAAGCGCCGCGCCACCTGCGTGTACGAAGCAGGCCCGGCGACAGGCGAGCGGTAGAGGAGCGAGTTGGGGAAGTAGAACGAGATGCCGGTAGCACCCGGCTTGTTGGGCCCGTGCTTCTCGGCCACCACCACGGCGTCGATGCCCTGCTGCACGCTGTCGAGCGCGGCCGCGAGCTCGCCGCCGGGGTTGGCGCTCTGGAGCAGCGAGGCGAAGTGGCCCAGGTCGATGTACGCGGGAGGCACGGTAGGGCCGAACACGCTGGTGAACGACTGGGCGTAGGTGCGGGCCTGGGCGACGGAGCGCTGGTTTACGCTCTGCAATTGGAACGCCATATTGTTCAGCCCGTCGATTAGCTGCGGCATCGCGTTGAGGTCGACCGCCGTGAGGGTCACGTCCTGCGAAAGCTGCTGCGAAAGCTGGTCGGCCGAGGGACCGCCCCCGAACAGGCTGCCGAACCCGGCGGGGCCGCCGCCCGCGTACTCGGCGCGGGCCTGGTCGTCGCGGATGCGCTGGTCGTCCTCGATATATGTCTCAACGATAGCGCGGCCCAGGTCGGCTCCGTTCATGCGCGGGTTCTCCTGCAGAGCCGAGAGGAAGCTGGTGTAGGCCCAGCCGAGGGCGGGCTCGACCTCCTCCGAGGCAACTGCATAGCGCGCATGGGGCGCGAGCGACTGCAGCACCTCGACCCCGCTCATCAGGCAGGCGTCCATCCCTACAAGCTCGATTTTGTCCACGCCGGTGTTGGCGCGTATCTGGCCGAGGGCATCGTCGATCTCCATGAGGAACATCTGGTTGGGCAAGGCCTCGGCGATAGGCACGTCGGCGCGCGGTCTGTTGGAAGCGGTGGGGTCGGTCCAGCCCCCGGGCCAGCCCATGCCGTGGTCCGACAGGATGAGGGCGTACTTGTCGGCGGGGTAGGTCTGCATGGCCCAGGTGGCGAAGTCCACCAGCGTGCGCGGGTCGGCCATGTCTACCTCGCCCAGGTCGGCCACCTGCTCGGAGCCGACGCGGGAGAGATCGTCGTCGCGGGTCACGCGGAAGCGCTTGGCGCTGACCCAGTTGCCGTCGCCGGTATACCCGGCCTGGTAGCGGTCGATCTGCGCGACGATCTGCACGTTATCGCTGGAGCCGACGCGCTCAGCCTCGTTCAGGTCGACGTAGATGTCCTGCTCGAGGATCTGGTCGTCGGCGTCCTGGTAGAGCATGACTGTCCAGCGGTCGCCCTGGCCCGTGGCTCCGGGCGTAGCGGCGGCCTGCCGGCGGGTCGGCGTGGCCTGGGCGGCGGGTCGGGGTGTCGCGGAAGCCTGCGCGGCGGGTGGGGGCACGTCGGGGCCGGGCTGGTCCGACCCGCCGAACAGGTTGCCGCCGAACAGGAAGAAGGCCCCCGCGCACAGCACCAGCAGCACGATGAGGCCGATCATCGGCATCCCGAAGCCGCCGCCCCCGCCTCCTCCGACGCCGGTCCCGCCGCCGCCCCCGCCTCCGAAGATACCCCCGCCGGGCTGCTGGCCTGACGGCGGTGGGGCAGCGCCCCAGCCGGGGCCGCCGGTTCCCTGGTCGGGCGTGCCGGTTGGGTAGCCGGGACCTCCGTAGCCCGACCCGGTAGCGGGCGGTGGGGCGGCAGGCTGCGCATCGCCGTCACCCTCCCTGCGGCGGCGAGGGGCCTCGGCGCGCCTGCGCTCGCCCGAGTCGCGGGGGCCGGGGCGTCGGCGTCGGCCAACCTCGATGTCGGGCGGTTCGGGCGACGACACGCCCGACATCGAGGTTGGCCGGCGCCGACGCCCCGGTCCCCGCGACTCGGGCGAGCGCAGGCGCGCCGAGGCCCCTCGCCGCCGCAGGGAGGGTGACGGCGATGCGCAGCCTGCCGCCCC
>DASTEB010000103.1:0-4140 GCA_035710025.1 Chloroflexia bacterium | reverse complement strand
ACCGACTTGAACCAGAAGCGGTCGATCACGTCGGTGGGCCGACCGCCCGCCGTGATCACCTGCGAACGCACTGCAAGCTCGTCCTCGTCGTCGGTCACGCGGTAGGCGATGTGGTGTACCGTGCCGACGCCCCACTCGCCTATGCGCCGGTCCGGCAGCTCGCGTACCTCGATGATGTTACCCGAGCCGCCGCCCTCCACGCCGAAGCGCACCCAGCCGTCTTCCTCGGCCAGCTTCACGAAGCCGAGCGCGGCGTGGAGGAAATTCGCGGTCCGTGCGAGATCGCGCTCCCAGATTCGGGCCGAGTGCAGCCCGCGTATCTGGCGCTCCTGGGGCACCGGGCTGCCGTCCCACGGGGTGAAGAGCCGCCTGTCCGCCGTCTCGACCAGCGAGATCTCGAGGCCGTGGGGGTCGCGCACCGGAAGCACGCGCTCACCGAAGCGCGTCGCCGGCTCGCCCATGTCGACGCCGTAGTGAGTAAGCCTGTCGGCCCAGTAGCCCAGGCTGTCTACGGGCACGGCCAGCGGCACCTCGACCGTGAGGCCCGTGCCGAGCCGCCCCTTTGGCATCTGGTCCCAGGGGAAGAAGGTGAGGTCGCTGCCGGGGTGGCCCTCGGCATCGGCGTAAAAGAGGTGGTAGGTGCCCGGGTCGTCCTGGTTGACGCTGCGCTTGACAAGGCGCATGCCCAGCACCCCGGCGTAGAAGTCGAGGTTCTCCTGGGCGTTGCCGCAAATCGCGGTGATGTGGTGGATACCGTGAACCGTTCTGCTATTCCGTCCGTCCATGAAGGGTGATCTCCTGATATGCTGTACGGGCCGCGCGGCCGCATGGCGCGGTCGCTGGAGTACAGCACGCAAGTATCACGCCATGGTTTAGACGATCTACGCCCCGGCCGCCCGCGTCACTGCACGCACGGTCTCGGCCGTGGGGCTGAGGGCGAACCAGCGCGGGAAGGCGCGGGCCAGCGACGGCGTGCCCTCTACCTCGATCGCGCCCTCGCGCAGGGCGTCGGCGTACTCCATGCGGCCGAGCCACACCTTCAGCATCGCGCGCAGGCCCGCTCGCACGCGCACGTCAACGTCGAAGCCGGGGTGAGTGAGGCACACCGACGTATCGGCCCGCTCGAGCACCAGCCAGAAGGGGCCTTGCCGCTCGCCCCGGAAGTCGAACTCGACCACCACGCGCTCGTCGGGCAGGCGGTCGGCCAGCACGCGCCCGCGCATCCACCACATCAGCAGCACCGGGTTTAGCTCGCTCTCCTCAGGCTCGCCGAACGCCCACCTCGCGCCCCAGTGGATCAGCATGTGCATCAGCGGGCGCAGGTCCTCGCCCGCCTGCGTGAGCGTGTAGCGCACCTTGCGCCCGTTCGGCCCGGTCGTGCCGCTACAATCGCCTCACAGCCGGGGGTCATCCGCCCGGCAATCTGCAGCGATGGAGAACGATACATGACTACCGAAACCCGGCCCGCGGCCGCGACCCAGGCACCCGACCTCGACGCCGTCAAGGCGAAGCAGCAGCAGATGTGGGCGTCGGGCGACTTCGACAGGGTTGCTGCCCATATCACGATGGTTGGCGAGCTACTGTGCGAGGCGGTCGACCTGCACCCCGGCAAGAAGGTTCTCGACGTGGCGACCGGCAGCTGTAACACGGCCCTGGCGGCGGCCCGCCGCTTCTGCACAGTCACCGGCGTGGACTACGTGCCCGCGCTGGTGGAGCGTGCCCGCACCCGTGCCGAGTGCGAGCGGCTCGACGTCGACTTCCGAGTGGGCGATGCCGAGGCTCTCGACTTCCCGGATGGCTCGTTCGACGTTGTGCTGTCCACCTTCGGGGTGATGTTCGCACCCAACCAGGAGAAGGCGGCGGGCGAGCTGCTGCGCGTGTGCAGGCCCGGCGGCAAGATCGGCCTGTCCAACTGGACGCCCGACGGCTTCCTGGGCGAGCTGTTCGCGCTGAACGCCAGCTACGTGACGCCGCCCCCCGGTGTCAAGCCCGCTACGCTGTGGGGCACCGAGCAGCGCCTGCAAGAGCTGCTTGGCGGGGGTGTGTCCTCGCTCGAGGTGAAGCGGCGCGAGTGGGTGTTCCGCTACCCGTCGGTGGAGGAGTGGATCGAGCACTGGCGCCGCTACTTCGGCCCGACCTACCGGGCGTTCGCCGCGCAGGACGACGCGGGCAAGGAAGCGCTGGCCCGCGACATGGCCGAATTGGCGAACCGGCACAACCGCTCCGGCGATGGGAGCATGGTCGTGCCGGGTTACTACCTCGAGGTTGTGGCTACCAGGGCGTAGGTTGCGCGAGCGGGGCTACTCCCCGGCGTCGATCACGAAATCGAACGTGGCTGTGGTCTGGCCGCCCGACTGCTGCACGTTCTGTATCAGCAGGGCTTCGTTGTAGATGCGGTCGGTGGTGTTGCCCGCTGCGCCCGGCACGTAAAGCTGGCCGGTGATCACCGGGCCTTCGGGCGCCTGCACCTTGACGTGGATGTGGGGCGTGCGGCCCGGGTACTCGCCGGGGATGACGGTGGTGAGGGTGTAGCGGCCGTTCGCGTCGGTGTACTGGTGGCCGCGCAGCCGGAAGCCGCTGTTGTCGTACTCGCCGTTGGCGTCGGCCTGCCAGAAGTCGAGCCACGCGCCCGGGACGGGCTGGCAGTTCTCGTCGTACACGTACCCCGTGAGCACGAGCACCGTGCCGGGCATCCCCTCCTCCAGCAGCGAGGCGCGCTCGGGCGTGCCGGGCGTGTAGTACGGCCCCTCGGTCTGCGCCGGTGTAAGCACGCCCGAGCAGGTCGTCGGGGGCGCGGCCGCGGTCTCGGTCGTCGCGGTGGCCGCTGCCTCGACGGGCGTGGTAGCGGTGGCCTTGGCCACAGGCTCGCTCGTGGCGGTAGGCCGGGCAACCGCCGCTGCCTCGGTGGCGGTGGGCATGGCCTCGGCAACTGCTTCGGTGGCCGTCGGCTCGGCCTCTGCTATGGCGGTGGTCGCGGTAGGCTCGGCCGCGGTCGCCGTGGTCGGCGTGGCTTGCGTGGATGGCGCGGGGCCCATGTCGCAGGCCGCGAGCAGCAGCGCAGCCGAAAGCGCGAGCGCCACGAGGCCCCTCCCGCGCGTAAGTGCCGTTCTCATTTACTTTCCTCCGTTTGCGTCTTCTCAGTGTAGCTCTGTATCTCTCCGGCGGCGCGCTCCGCTGGGCCGGTGCGCCGCCGTGCCCCTCTATTGTGCCCCACGCACATTAATGGACGGTGAGAGAAAAAAGAAGATTCGGTTAAGCCCACGGTGCGAGAAACGTGCCACGCAGAGGGCAGTAGGCAAAAGGCAGAGGGCACCCGCCGAAGGTGCCCTCTGCTAATCCGCCGGTGGGAGGTCCGGCGGGGTCAGGGTGTGGGGTCCAGGTCTACGTACACGTGGGCGGCCACGCTGCGGTCGAGGGCAAGGTCGGTGTGTCCGATGCGCACGATCGGCACGGGGCGCTTGCGGGCCAGGGTGATGGGCGTGCCGGGCAGCAGGCCGTACTGGCTGAGCTGCACCAGGCGGGCGGGGTCGCCTTCGACGTCGGCCACGTGGCCGCACGCGCCCGCGGGGAGGTCGAGCAGGGGCACGGCGCCCTCGGGTTGGGGGGCAACGGCCTCAGAGCGGCGGTTGAACAGGCCCATCACGCGGCTGGCGAGGCTCGTTCGCCGGGGGTCCACGGTGGAGTAACCGCAGCGCGGGCAGCACACAACCGAGCAGGCCGCGCCGAGGGGGCAGGCCGCGTGGCACGTCAGGTCGGTCTGCTCGAACTCGTAGCCGCACATCGCGCAGCGCATCACAGCCCTCCCGCGATCAGGCGGACCAGCCCACCGACCAGGAACGCGAACGGGAACACGAACGCAACGATCGCCGCGGCGGTGCGCGCCCCGTGCTCCTTCGCCATCATGATCACCGTCGCGACGCAGGGCACGAACAGCGTGACCACCACCAGGCTGACCAGCATCTGGTCGGGGCTGAGCAGGCCGTTGCGCGACATGTCGAACAGCCCGGTCGCTCCGTAGTCGCGGCGCAGGAAGCCGAGCAGCAGCACGCCCGACGCCTCGGGTGGCAGGCCCAGCCAACCCACGACGAGGGGCGACATTGCCGATTCGATGCCGTCGAGGATGCCGGTGCGCGCCAGCAC
>DASTEB010000102.1:0-3030 GCA_035710025.1 Chloroflexia bacterium | reverse complement strand
GGGTCGATCCAGCCGGGGGCCGCCGGCTTGTAGGGTAGCGCCTCGCGCCACTGCTCGTCAAGCTCGTCCACGCTCACGCCCAGGCCCGCCCTGAGCGCCTCGTCATACGTCACGCCCTCCTTGAACGCGGCCACGGTACGCGCAAGCCTGGTCGAGCCGTACCGCGCGTCGTCCAGGATGAACTCTACCACGCTGCCGCTTTGCGCGTAGGACAGCAGCGCCGTCTCCTCGTCGGCCCCGAACGAGCCCGAAAGCGCCCGCAGCGGAGGAAGCCGGTTCGTCTCGGCGGCGTACTTGAGCGCTTCCTCCTCGGCCGGGTCGTGCGCCTCCTGGTTGTATACGGCGATCCCCTCTTCAAGCCAGGCAGGCGGGGTGTTGTAGGGGTTGCGGGTGGCCTGGTAGAGCACGATGTGGCTCAGCTCGTGCGGCACCACGCGCTTGATCTCAAGCTCTGAGTACTCGCTGTCCTCGATGGCGGCCAGCACCAGTGCAAGCTCGGGGAAGGCCTTGCCGCCAACCCACTCCGGTATGTTGCGGGGCAGGGCCTCGAGCAGCACGTCCTGCGAAGGGTACACCCACACGTCCACCGGGCGCGCGGGGGTCGCGCCGATGTCGTGGCGCAGACGGTCGAGCGCGCCTGCGGCGGTGTCGACCAGCATCTTGCCGAAGGCGTCGCTCCCCTCGAACCAGTGCACAGTCACGCGGTCTTCGCCGTCCGAGCGCTCGCGCCACTCGAAGCGGTCGTCCACCAGCCGGAAGGTCTCGGCGGGCGTGTCGGCCGTCTCGCCCGTGGGTGAGGTGAGCGTCCAGTAGTATTCTATCTCGGTGCCCGGCGGGATGTAATGCACCGACAGGTCAAGCTCCACCGACAAGTCGATGTCGGACGAGGTCGCGCCCATGTCGGCCTGCACGCCCGACGTGACGGGGTCGCCCACGAGGGTGTAGTTCACCTGGGCGCGCTCGGCCTCGAACCCGCCTGCCTGCAAAGTGAACTTAATAGTGCCGGGAAAGTCTATGCGCACATCCTGCGACTCGACCCGCGGCGCATCCTGTCCGGTGCGAGCAGCGGTAGGGGCGGCCCATGCAAGTGTGAGCAGACCGACCAACACAAGCACCGCGGCCCGTATATGGCCCCGGTGTCTTCCGCATGGGTTGTGCCGTGTGGCACTCATTTGCGCGCTATGAGGCGCTCTCTCCGATCTTCCACCGCAGGTACGCCTCGATGAAGCCGTCGATGTGGCCGTCGAGCACGGCGGCGGGGTTGGTATCCTCGTGGCCGGTGCGGTGGTCCTTCACCAGGTTATACGGGTGGAGCACGTACGAGCGGATCTGGCTGCCCCAGCCGGTGGATACATGCTCGCCCTTCAGGCGGGCCTGCTCGGCGGCGCGGCGCTCCTCTTCGATCTCCCACAGGCGGGCGCGCAGGATGCGCATGGCCGTCTCGCGGTTCTGCAGCTGGCTGCGTTCGTTCTGGCAGGTGACAACGATGCCGGTGGGCAGGTGGCGCAGTCTCACGGCGGTGGAGGTCTTGTTGACGTTCTGCCCGCCTGCGCCTGTCGAGCGGTAGAAATCTTCCTCGATGTCGTCGGGGTTGATCTCGACCTCGCCCTCGTCCTCAAGCTCGGGCAGCACTTCCACCAGCGCGAACGAGGTATGCCGTCTGTGCGACGCATCGAAAGGCGAGAGGCGCACAAGCCGGTGCGCGCCCGCCTCGGCCTGGGCGTAACCGTAGGCGTTCATCCCCTTGATGAGGAAGGTAGTGCTCTTGATGCCCGCCTCGTCGCCCTCGGTCAGGTCGAGGATCTCGGTGGCGTAATCGTGGTCTTCGGCCCAGCGCAGGTACATGCGCATGAGCATCTGGGCCCAGTCCTGCGCCTCGGTGCCTCCCTCGCGTGCGTGGACAGACAAGATGGCGTTGGAGGCGTCGTGGCTGCCGCTGAGCATAAGGGAAAGCTCGATCTGGTCCAGCTCATGGCGCAGGCGTGCGGTGTCGGCCGCGACCTCTTCGACCAGATCGTCCTCGCCCTCCTCGGTGGCAAGCTGGAGAAGCTCGCGCAGGTCGTCGGCGCGCTTAGCCAGGCTGCTCCACTGGTCGGCCTGAGTCTGCAGCGCGGTGAGGCGGCGCATGACGGTTTGCGCGGCGCGCGTATCGTCCCAGAAGCCGGGCTGCTGGGACTGTTCGGTGAGCTGCGCTATCTCGTTTTCAAGCTTGGACAGGTCAAAGACGCACCCCGATTTCGTCGATCCGGGTGCTTATCGAGCCGATGGCCTCGCCGAGGTCCTCGGAAGATACAGGCGTGGTAGACATGGCCTAAGTATATCAGGTGCAAGGTGGAGGGGCCAATAGCGAGCAGCAGGGCGGCGGGTTCTACGCCACCCTGTACCCGGCACTGAGGCAAAGCCCTGCAAAAACGGCCTAAGCATACACCTGAGGAATGCCGGCGCGCACGGGCGCCTCGCATCGGTTCGGCGACGCGGGCGGCACAAAGCAGAATTGGTCTTAGCCAGGAGTGGGCCAATGCCTTACCCGCCCGGGAAGCAAGCCCCCGAAGGGGGCGGCATATAGTAGCCCAGGGCGCAAGCCCTGGGATGAGCGCCAATTAAACCCCGGCCCGCGAAGGCGGGCTTTCGGGAAATGCCCCGCTACTTCCAAAGATAACGTTCGTCAAAATCGATCTCATGCTTCCGCAGCAATGCCCTAAACTCAGCCTCAAACGACATCTTGCGGTGGTGTTCCTCTTGGTTGTTGATGTATCGCTCCACCTGTTCCCGCGAGGCATGGTTCACTCCAAACGCACCATAACCAGCCTGCCAGGAGAACGTTCGTCGCTGCGGCCACCTCTCGTGTACCCACCGGGAGGAATTGGCCTTCACTTCCCTAACGAGAACGGCGACAGCCAGCGTCGAAGGCAGCGAAACCAGCATGTGAACATGGTCCGGCATGCCGTTAATCACGATGGGGACGGCGCGACACTCGCGCACCAGGCCACCCATGTACGTAAAGAGTTCGTCCCGAATTTGGGGAACGAT
>DASTEB010000101.1:0-12376 GCA_035710025.1 Chloroflexia bacterium | reverse complement strand
GGGCGCTACGGCGAAGTACACCTCCGAGCCGTGCCCCTGCACCACGTAGTTCGCGATGGCGGCGGCGAGGTGGGTCTTGCCGCACCCATACCCGCCCAGCAGCACGAGCCACCCCTCGGGGTTGGTGGCGAAGTCGGTCGCCGCGTCGTACGCCTCGGCAACGCCCTGCACCTCGGGGTCGAATGTGAGGAACACCTTGGTCTGGAACGCGTCGAGGTTGCTCAGGCGGTACAGGTCCTCCAGGTTGCGCTGCTCGGCGGCCTGCGTGCGGCACTCGCACGGGTAGGTCTTGCCGAACATCGGGTGCCCGACAGGCACTTCCATGCGCAGCCACCCCGCACCCCGGCACTTGGGGCACACCTCTTCCTGCGGCTCTGCTGCCGACAGTTCGGAACGTGCCACGATGACCGGCCTGCGGACCACGCCCGGCTGCTCCACGCCCTCGCCCTGCGGGTTCTCGCCCATGATGTGGGGCGGGTCGCCGCTACCTGTCGGGTTTGAAGAGGAAGGCATACTTGCCCTTCGTGTACTTCTCGGGATCGAGAGATTGCTCAGCACGTCCCCTATCTTTTCCACTCTGCTTACCCTCCGACGCCCATCTCTCAAGAATTCGCTCTATGTACCGCCAGTTGCGCTTGTTCAGTGCGACCGCCTCTTCGAACGCCGCCTCGATCCAGTCCCTCGGGTAGCGGCCCTCGGCGTCCTGCAGCCTCTCGGCCAGCATCGGCGTCAGCAGGCCGATGTTCTGCTCGTACAACGCGTACACGTTCGGCCGTTCGACCACCACGCGTATCGGCTGCAGCGGCGCAAACAGATCGTCGCTGTGCCTGCCCATCGGCGTCGAGGCCACGTCAACCCGGCCGCCCGCCAGGGCGTCGACCCACTCGCGGTTCTCTCGCGTGTTCAGCAGGTACCACCGCTCGGCCCTGCCCTCGTGCCCGTTGTACTGCTCCTCGCGCACCCACAATTGCAGCAGGGTGCCCCTCGATACGGCCAACTCAAGCCCCTCGCGCAGCGCCTCAGCGTGCGTGCGCGGTCCCTTTACAGGCGCGAGCGCGGCACGCAGCAGCTCGTCGCCCGCCAGCTCGCCCAGGCTGCACATGAGAGGGGAGGCCTCGGCATCGCGCGGCCCCGGCCTCGACAGCCGCCACACGAGGTGCAGGCTGACCTTCATCTCCAACATGGAGGTGATCTGCGGCAGGAGCTCGGCAAAGAACCCCTCCGGCACGCGCACTGCCCGCTGCCTGTCTGACGAGAACCCGGTGAATGGCTTGCTCATGGGTGTTGGTACTTCGCTCTGAACGTTCTGCTTGGTGTATGCTGCTTGACCCGTCCTACTGGACGTCCTGCCTGTAGACCTCGAGGTCCGCGAACTTGGTAGTGCGGTTGAAGAAGCGCAGCGGTATCGTGGTCAGCGGGCCGTTACGGTGCTTGGCGATGTGAAGCTCGGCGATGCCCTTCTTCTCGGTCTCGGGGTTGTACATCTCCTCGCGGTGGATGAACATCACTATGTCCGCGTCTTGCTCGATAGATCCGGATTCTCTCAGGTCCGACAGCATCGGAACGTGGTTGGTGCGGCTCTCCACGGCACGCGAGAGCTGCGCGCACGCTATCACAGGGATGTTCAGCTCGCGTGCCAGTACCTTCAGCCCCCGGCTGATCTCCGATACCTCCTGCACGCGGTTCGAGTCGCGCCTGGCGCTGCCCTGCATGAGTTGGAGGTAGTCAACGATGAGCATGTCCACGCCAACCTCGGCCTCGAGGCGGCGCGACTTCGAGCGGATCTCGTGGATGGTCAGCCCGGCGCTGTCGTCGATGAAGATGGGCAGTTGCGCGAGCCGCCCGATGGCGTCCGACACGTGCTGCCACTCCTCGTCGTTCAGGTAGCCCAGGCGAAGCCGCTGGCTGTCCACCCCCGTCTCTATGGCGAGCAGGCGCTGCACAAGCTGCTCGCGGCTCATTTCGAGCGAGAACACGCCCACCCTGCTGCCCTTGAGCGCGGCGTTGTGCGCCGCATTTAGAACCCAGCTGGTCTTTCCTACGCCAGGGCGCGCGGCGATAATAATGAGGTCGCTCTTCTGCAGGCCGCCGGTGGCCTCGTCCATGTCGTGGAAGCCGGTGGTCACGCCGACCACCGTGCCGGGCGCGTGCTGTATGGCCTCGATGCGGTCGTAGTACTCGTTGAGCACCTGCTCGATGGAGGCGAAATCCTTCGTAGAGGTTCTCTGGGAGATGGAGAACAGGATCTGCTCGGCCTTGTCGAGCACAATGGCAGTTTCCTTGTCCTCCGAGTAGCCGAGTGCGGCGATCTCGCCCCCGGCCGAGATGAGGCGGCGCAGCACCGCCGTACGTTCTACGATATGGGCGTAATACTCGATGTGCACCGCCGTCGGGGTGCGGTTTACCAGGGAAACGAGGTAGCTGTGCCCGCCGATTGGCTCGAGGCGGCCCGCCCGCTCAAGCTCGGAGGCGAGCGTCACCAGGTCGGGCGGCTCGCGGCGGGCGTAGAGGTCGAGCACGGCTGCATAGATCCAGCCGTGCGCCTCTCTGTAGAAGTCCTCCGGGCGGAGGAACGGCGCGACTTTGATGATCGCGTCGCGGTCGAGGAGGAGTGACCCGAGCGCCGCTTCTTCCGCCTGCAAATCGTACGGAACGGGGCGCTCGACCATCTCCGATATGCCCATGGTCATACGGCGCTACCTCAGATTATAGCTTCCTCAAAATCGACTCTAAACAACTCAACACGCACTCTACTGCTACATCCTCGACTGTAGCACCGGCGCTTATTCTGTTGTACCCCGGCTTCCGGCTCCCGAGCCCCGCCTCGACTGGCTGCCCGGGCCGGAGCCGCAGTCATGTCGCGGCTAGCTGGGGTTCGCCTCGATCTCTTCTTCCGCGTCCTCGGCGGCAGCCTCGGTCTCGACGGCAGGCTCCGCGGCGGTCTCCTCGGCGTGGGCTTCCGCGCTCACGCGGGTCGCCTTGCCGTGCGCGCCCGCGACCTCGGCGGCTACCTCAACCGTGAACCTGGCCGATGCGCCCTGGCCGAAATCGGCGGTGGCGGTGTACGTGCCCAGACGGTGGATCGGCTCGTTCAGCGAGATCTTGCGTCGGTCGAGCGCGATGCCGAACTGCTGCTGCAGGGCGTCCGCAAGGTCGGCCGGGGTGACCGAGCCGTACAGGCGGTTCTCCGACCCGGCCCTGGCGCGGATCGTGATGGTCTTGCCTTCGACTGCGGCGGCGGCCTGCTGCGCCTCCGTCAGCGCCTTACCGGCGCGGCGGGTGTATACGTCGGCCTGGGCCTCGGCCTGCTTCATCGAGCCTTTGGTGGCCACGATCGCCATCTTCCTGGGGAGCAGGAAGTTACGCGCGTAGCCGTCGGCCACTTCCGTGACCTCGCCCGCATTGCCCAGACCAGGCACCGCCTGCGTCAGAATTACTTTCATGAAGGGTCTTTTCCTCAATTCGTGGTGTCAAGGCAAAAACCTTGCTTTGCATTATACCACAGCGACCCGTCAGCCCCCCGATGTGCACGCCCCTTCCACACGTTGTACACGCACGGCCCACACGTCCCCTGCCCTACTCCCGCGCCGGGGCCGCCCGCCTCCCTCCCTGCCACAGCATCCAGAGCAGCACCACGCCAAGCAGCCACACCGAAAGGACGATCAGCGTGTACGGGGTGTATAGTTGAAAGATCAACAGGTACATTGCAATGAACACGAACGCAAAGGGCACAAAAAGTACGTTCAACCGGCGTTCGGCCGCCGCGCCGCTCGCGCGCACCAGGAGTGCACACACGACACTTACCTCAAGCAGCGTGGCGTCATGGGGGTACATGTGCGGGCTGAGCAGAACGGCAAGCACCGCAGTCAGGCCGAACTTCGCCTCGAGCGAGCGCGACGTGCGCCACACAAGGGCCGTGAGCGCCAGTCCCAAAACCCAGCCCACCAGTGTGGGCCACATCGTGTCGTTCGGACTAACCCCCAGGATTGTGAGCAGGCCGCGCAGGCTCGGCATGTACCCAGGCACGAACCCGAGCGTGCCGGCCGTCGTGGCGGAGGTCCGTACCATCTCTATATAGCCGGTGACAATTCCCGGCCCGCCGATCAACACCATTACCAACCATAAGACTGCCTGAGTGCCGACGGCATACGCGAGCGCGCGCCACCGCCTGTCCATCAGCAGCGCGACCACCAGCAGCGCGCCCATCTGCGGCTTGAACGCCGTCAGCCCCACCGCTACCCCCAGCATCGCCCACCGCTCGTTGTGCCACGCGACCAGCGCCCACCACCACAGCACGAGGTTGATGATAGAAGTCTGCCCCTGAAGCAGCACCTCGACGACAGGTTGGAACGCGAGCAACGCCAGGGGCAGAGCGCGCGGCGCCTCAATCCCCCGCTCCCGGAACCACCTCATTACCCAGCCGACGAACAACAGAAGCAGGACAGCCTGAATCGCCGTCCACGCGTAATAGGCGACGTCCGGCGGCAACAGGGCGAAGATTGCAAACACCCCGGCCACATACGGTGGGTAGATGTATGGCAGCACCCCGCCCTCGTACTCGTAAGGTCCGGCAATCGGTCGTTGGGCTTCAGTCTGTGCCTGCAGATCGTACAGCTCACTTGCCTGCCCCAACAGGATCAGCCTGCCGCCGGTGAGGAAGTTGGTGATGTCCTTGCCGTAAGCCCCTTCGTTCACAAACCGCACGACGAACAGCGCCAGCACGAGCACGAGCAGCACGCCCCAGACGATCTGCATGACCGACAAACGGAACGGTTGCGTAGCAACATCCCGTTCCGGCACTGCCTCCGCCACCGTCGCTTTAGCCTCGACCGTACTCATCGCCTACACCCAGCTTATCAGCCATAACGTACCCCACAGGCTCACCACCACGCTCGCGAGCACCAGCACCCGCGACAACACCGTCATCGGCCGCGGAAGGCCGAGCGCCAGCAGCACCATCAGGAACGGCACGAAGTCGAGCGCATACCTGAACCCGAACTGTATCCACCCGATGCCGTAATACGTGATCACCGGCACCATGACCGCCAGCACCCCCAGCCAGCACGCCTGCACCAGCGGCGACCGCAGCGGCGCCCGAAAGATATAGACCAGCGCGGGCGTCACGAAGAACAGCCCCATGCCCCACTGCGACGGCTGCACGTACGGGAACGACAGCACCGCCGCGTTCTCGTGCGGGTAGGGCAGCGGCCCCTGCAGCAGCATCATGAACAGGTTCTTCGGTATGTGCGCTGCGCTGAACAGCCCCTGCGAAAGCGCCTCGGCCAGCACCGGGTTGCGCAGGAAAGCGTGCCCGTAGCCGCTCTCAAGTATGCTGCCGAACCGCGCGTAGTTGTACGCGAACAGCAGCGCCAGAGGAATAGCAAGGCCCGCCGCCACCAAGCCCGCCTCTCGCCAGGGGAGCGGCCTGCGCGCCGGCGAAGGCTCCGCGTCCTCCTCCCCCCGCCCACCCCGCCAGAACATCCACAAGAAGAACGGCAGCGCAAACAGCGCCGTCATCCTCGTCAGCCCCGCGAGGCCCAGGTACAGGCCCACCAGCCACGCCCGCCTCTTGCCCAGCGTTTCGCCCACCGCGGCCAGCAGCAGCGTGGTCACGACGATGTGCGCGAAGAACCACGACGTGCCCACCGCCGCCACCGAAAGGTAGGTCGTACCGCCGAAGAACGCCAGCGTCGCCCACCCGCGGCGCTCGTCGCGCACCCCGGCAAGCCCCAGCACCAGCCAGAACAGCCAGGCGTTCAGCGCGGTGAACAGGTAGCCTGCCCAGACGACGTCCTTCGTCGTCTCGGGATCCGCCACCGGCAGGAACGGTATCAGCAGCACCCCCGGCAGAGGGCCGAGCGGCAGGTACTTGTGCCCGTTCCACTCGACGTGGTCCTGGAAGCGCGAGGGCAGCGTGTCCACCGTCAGGTCACCCTGCGAGAGATGCCGCGCCAGATACAGGTAGTGCGACCCGTACCCCCGCACCGGCAGCACGATAGGCCGCAGCACAAGGAACAGCGCCACAACTGCCGCCACTCCCAGCAACACCCACCGCCACCACGATGCCGCGGTCCCGCCGGGCACAGAAGCGGCCGGGGCAGGCTGCCCTTCGATTGCCGGTGCGCCCTGGCTCATCCGCGTTCCAATCTCCGGCTCCGTAAGCATGTCGAACGTAGCTCTGACAAGGCCAATTCTACCATCCCGGCGGTCCAATAAGAATAGCCCTACATGGCCCGCGCGCACATGACAATCGTACCGTTCGCGCTGCCCTACTCACGTTTCCACACCCTGACGCTCCGCTCAGCCCCGCCCTCTAGCCACAGGTTATAGGTCTTCTCGCCCACCTCGACGTAGCCTGGCTGCGGCTCTCGCCCGATGAAGTATTCCGGGTCCACAAGCCCCGGCAGAGGGAAGCGCACATTGCTCAGGTCGCCGCCGCGCCGGATGCGCTCGGCTTCCGCGTCATAGAGGTGTTCGCCCTCCCATTCGTAGCCCCCCGCGATCCGCTCCACCGGCACGCCCGACACCACGAGGTCCTGCGCCGCCTGCCACCGGACGTCGCGCTGCACCATGTAGTCGTGCTGTGCCAGCACCGCGAACACCGCTACCGGCACCAGCAGCGCCCACCTCACGGCCGCCGGCACGTCGCGCCTCCCCGGCCTGCTCGCGCCCCGCAACTCGAACACGATGACCGCCGCCACGAGAGGCAGCAGGTAGCGGTCGAACACGCGTATGGGGAATACCACCGCCGCCGCCACAGGCACCATCAGCGCGGCGTACACAATGAACGCCGGGTCGAACTCGCGCCCGCGCCTCGCCTTGCCCGAGCGCGCCCACGCCCACAGGCCCTCGCCCGCCGACACGAGCACCATCGAGATCGCAAGGGTGCCCGCGATACCCAGCGCCGTCCACACCGGCTCGGGCAGCACCGGCACGTCAGGCTCGCAGCAGATGCCGAAGCCCGCCCGCGTGACGATGTTGCCCGTGAAGGGGAACAGCGTGCCGTAGCGCTCCATGCTGCGCCACACCAGCGCCAGCAGCCCGCCGCCCACCGGCAAGAGCAACCACCACAGCCGCGGCAGCCGCACCACCGGCAGCAGGCACAGCCCGATTATGGCCAGTGCTCGCGCGAGATCGGTCGCCCGCGCCCTCACGGTCTGCCATGGGTCCTCCTGCAGCGCGTTCACGAAGCCGAACTGCAGCTGGTCGATCAGCGGCTGGGGCTGCGAGCGCTCCCACAGTACATAGGCCGCCAGCGCCGCCACCGGCACCAGCGTCACAGCCGCGGCCCGCCCCCAAGTCCACCGCTTCGACCACCACAGCCACACCAGCGCCACCGGCACGAGCGCGATGCCGAACTGCCGCGTGAGGAACGCCGCCGCAACAGCCGCGCTCGCCCCCCAAAGCCACCCGCTCCCTCCCTCGCGCCCGTACCGCACGAACAGCGCGCACGCCAGCAGCACCATGCACAGGAACGTGGTGTCGGTCATGAAGCTATAGGCCAGGTACACGTAAATCGGGTTGAACCCCAGCACCGCCGTGCCGAACAGCGCCTTGCCCTCGCCCACGCCCAGCGAGCGCAGCAGGTAGTAGAACACCAGCAGGCACAGCAGGCTCATTGCCGCGTTTGCCACGGTGAGCGCGCCGTAGCCCTCTCCCAGGGCCAGCGAAAACAGAGCGCCCCACGCGGCGTGCGTCAGGGCCGCGGCCTGCGTCCAGGGGTGCCGCTCGATCTCGCCGCGCAGCAGCCCGCTCACCTGGTGGGCGTAGGCCCAGTCGTCGTTGATGGGGAAATCCCGCCAGGGGGTCACCAGCAGCATGACCGCCGCGAAGCCCACCAGCAGCGCGGCCATGCTTACGAGATCGCCGCGCGTCAGCCTCGCGGAATGCGCCGGGGTGGAGGACTCGGTAGGTGCGGTCTGTGCAGCAATCAGGGCCATGCAGGGAGTAGGTCACGAGCGGGCGGCTCAATACACGCCGTCCTCGCGCCCACAGTGTAGCACGCCCGCCGGACGCGCGCACGCTTCCGGGCAGCATTAACTCCCCGGTGCGCCCTGCATGCCCCGGGCTACTTCATGTGCTGGTCGTAGAAAGCCAGCACGCGCTGCACGTACTCCTCCTTGTTGTTGGAGTACGCCATCGTGTGCCCCTCGCCCGGCGCGACCCAGTGCTGCATGACGGTGTTGTCAGCCGCGGCGTCCCTCAGCATGTAGGACTGCGCGACCGGAATCGTCGGGTCGTTCTCGGTGTGGATGAGGAAGATCGGGCGCTCGTCCAGCGAGGCCATATGCTCCACCGGCCTGTTGCTCGCGAGATCTGTGTCGAACAGGACCTGCGCGGTGAGCATGATTCCGGGGTTGAAGAAGGCAGGCAGCCCGCTCACTTTGGGCAGTTCTTTCTCCAGCAGCAGGGACAGGTCGGCGAACCCGTTGTCGGCTACCATCGCCGTCAACTCAGGCAGGTCGGGCGCCGCGTTTATCAGGGTGGAGGCGCCCATGGAGGTGCCGTAGCCGCCGATGGCCGTCGCGCCGCGCACGTCCTTGAGGTACCGAACGGCACCCGCCACGTCACGCACTTCCTTCTGGCCCATGGTGTAGCGGTCGCCGCCCGACGTGCCCTGCGCCCTCAGGTCGAACAGCAGCACGTCATACCCATCCGCTGCCAGGGCCGCCGCCACGGGCACCGCGGGGCCGTCATCGCGCGCCGCCGCCCGCCCGTGTACCATGACTATCGCCGCCGTGCCGGGCGAGTCGATGAACCAGCCGTTGAGGGGGATGCTGTCAACGGTGCTGTTGAAGCTGACATCTTCATAGGTCAGCCCGAACTGCCCTGGGTCGGTGGTGACGGCGCGCCGGGGCGGGCTAGAAAGCTGATTCGCCACGTACGCGGAGATGCCGAAGTAGGCCACGATCACCAGCGCGGGCACCGCCACAACCAGCACGGCCAGGAGCCCGCGCCGGCTAAAGCCGGTACGCTGCCTGCGCACGGGGACCGGCGGAGCCATCGTAGTCGTCGTTCTCATAGTTCTGCTCCTTTCGGGCAGCCGCTAGCCCGAGGAACACACCCTTATGACCACACTGTAGCACTCGCAAGCCCCGCCTACATCGGCAAGACTGCCTAAATCGGGCCTGCCCTGCCGGACAGCAAGTAAAACCCCCTTCTCGGCGTTGCACCGGAAGGGGGTTGATGACAGCAATAACGTTGCGCTAGTCCTCCTGCGCCACAGTCGGCGCGATGAGGAAGATGAACACGTCCCACGCGGCGTGGCTCACGATCAGCGCGCCGGTGGGCACGCCGAGCGCATACAGCGCGCCCCAGTAGCCGCCCGCCACCGATGCCGCTCCGATCAAAGTGAAGTTGCCCGTCACGAGGTGCGCACCGCCGTAGGCCGCCGTGCCGAGCACCGCGCCGAGGGGCTTGCCGAACAGATCCATCAGCCGGTGCTGCACCACCCCGCGCCAGTAAAGCTCCTCGGCCGGGCCGATGATGCTCACCAGCCGCGCCGCGATGGCCCGCTTGTCGCCGAGCCGTCGCAGCGCGTAGATGTCGTCGATCTCCGACGCGCCCTTAGGCATGATCACCCGGGCGATGCGGTCGCCGATCTTGAACACCACGTACAGCCCGGCGGCCGACGCCAATCCGAGGCCCACGTCCTTCGGCCCGATGCGCGTCTTGCGCAACCTCGGCTGTGTCTTGAGCGACAGCCCACCGAGCGTCAGGCCCGTGAGCATCATGCGGTTCCAGAACTGCGTGCGCGGCCCGCGAAACGTCAGCGCGAAAAGCCCGTAGGCCAGCCCCAGGCTGCCCAGCAGCAGCTTTTCGCGCTCGATTTTCTTCAGCATACTAGCCCGCCAACCCGGCGCCGATGCCGAACAGCGCCAGCAGCAGGCCTAGCACCATCAGGTAGCCGAAAGCCGCGTGAAGCTGCGCCGTCTCGAGGTCGAGCATCGCGATAGCGCGCTGCTGCCCCGCCATGCCAAGCTCCGACGCCCTGATAGCGCGCACCAGCAGCGGCAGCGACAGCATCGCCAGCAGGGTCGCTGTGGGCAGCCAACCGAACAGCACGGCCACCGCCAGCGCCAGGTACGCACCCACCACCAGCGATATGTAGCCGTAGTATGCCGCCCGCCGCCCGAAGCGCACCGACAGCGTGGACATGCCGGCCCGCGCATCGTCCGTGATGTCGCGCCATTCGTTGCCGTGAAGGATCGCAGCGACCAGCAGGCCCACCGGCACGCTCAACACGAGCGCCTGCAAGTTCCACGTGCCCGTGACCGCGAAGTATGTTCCGATCACCATCAGCGGGCCCATCAGCGTGAACACCAACGGGATGCCGAGCGCCCGGTACTTGTATTCAAGCGGCGGCGCGGTGTAGCCCCAGCCCGCTATCAGGCCGAGCACGCCCAGCGCGAGTATCGGCCAGCCGCGCTCAAGGATCAGATATACGCCGCACAAGGCAGCCAACAGGAACGCGGCGCCCACCAGCACGAACGCCTCGCGCTCGGTCACCCGGCCTTTCAGCAGCGCGTGGCTCGCCCTGGGCGACGTTATCGTGTCCACGCCCTTGCGCACGTCGTAAATCTCGTTAGTGATGTTCGTCCCTATATGGAGCAGCACCGAGCCGAACAGTGCGGCCAGGAACAGAGGCCAGTTGAACATGTTGTTCAGCGCTGCCAGCACACCCGCCGCCGCCACCGGCACGGTCGAGGCCGTGAAGCTGAACGGCCGTATCAGCTCGTACCACGCGGCCAGCCGCCGCCCGATGCGCTCGGGCACGCTCAAGGTGCGGTCGTCGGCCAGGCTGCTTGCAGCCACCGGCACTGCCGCGCCCTGCTCCCCGACCACCACCGGCGACGCCTCCTGAGGCCGGGCGGGAGCCTTCACCGCCGCGGTGCCGTACAGCACCGCCGCCTCGAGCACGTCGGTAATCTGCTGCTCGTCGTATACGCATGGCTGCAACACCGGCAGGTCCATGCCCGCGTCGCGGTACGTCATCGCCTTTGATGCCACGTCCTCTCGCGTGCCGCACAGCATGAACGTATCGAGCATCTCGTCGGGGATAAGCTGGGCGGCTTTATAGTAGTCTTCGGCCCGCCACGCCACCATAATCTGGTCGCGCAGCTCCTTGTCGAAGCCCACCTGCTGCAGCGAGAAGTCGGACAGCACCGCCATCATGTAGATGACGAACGGCTCTCGCTTGGCCCGGTTGAGCGCCTCGCGCCGCGTCTTGTCGATGAACGTGAGCAGGTACCCCGCGACGTTCACCGCGTCCTCGGGCCTGCCCGCCTCGATCGACGCCTGCCTGATCTTGGGGATCATGCGCCGCAAGTTCGCCACCGACTCGGCGGGCCGCGCCAGGTAGCCGTCGGCCTTCTCGCCAGCCAGCTTGAGGAACGGCGTCCTGTACGCCGCGATGTAGATGGGAGTGTGGTGTACGGGCGGAAACATCGGCTGTATGGGCGGGAGGCCCGGCGTCGCCGACGGTATGCGCTCGCCCCGCCACAGGGCGCGGATGGTATCAATCGCCTGGCTCACGCTCTCGACGCCCGACTCCGGCGTGTATGGGATGCCCATCTGCGCGAGCCGCAGCGGCAGCCCCGTGCCCATACCCAGGACGATGCGCCCCGGCGCCATCTCGTCCAGAGCGCTCACTGTCATCGCGACCAGAACGGGGTGGCGCGTCAGCGGGTTCAGCGCGCCCAGAGCCACTCGAATGTCGGGTACCTGCGCGGCGACTGCCGAGGCATACGTGATCGCGTCGCGCTCGAAGTACGAGTCGTGTATCCACACCGAATCGAGCCCGCGACGCGCCGCGTCACGCGACCACCTGACAACGTCATCTACTTCACCCCGAGCATTCAGCCCTATACCAATGGGTTGCACCATTCTAGACATCGCTGCGTTCTCCTGCGGCAGTTTGCGGGTGCCGCGCCCGAATTGTGAAACCTATCACAAACAAAGTGATTGTACTACGACGGGATTTGCTTGTCAACGGGGGTCCAGATACGTGATGCGTGATGCGTGATGCGTGATGCGTAATACGTGATGCGTGTCTGCATCATGTAGTGCGGAGTAAGTATCGGTGCTAGAGTGAGGTCACCCGTCACGCAACAACAAAATATCGCATGATAGGCCGCGTATCGTGCCTGCGCACGACCTCAACGAAGCCCGCCTTCTTGAACGTGGACAGCAGACCAGTGTATGCCGAAGCCGACGACATCCTGCCGCCACCCGGGTCCACGGGGTAGCCCTCCACTATGGTCGCGCCGTTCGCTACGGCGTACTCGACCGCAGCCTTCAGCAGGCCGAGCGTCAGCCCCTTGCGCCGGTGGTGCCTGTTGACGTAGAAGCAGGTGATCGTCCACACCGGCAGGTC
>DASTEB010000100.1:0-18439 GCA_035710025.1 Chloroflexia bacterium | reverse complement strand
AAAGAGTGGCTGGCCATGACCCGCCCGGCGGAGCAAGTCTCGCCGAACGGCCTCAGGCGCCCGCACTGGATTCTGCGCCCCTTCCGCCCCGACCTGGAGGCCTATCGCCTGCCGGGCCGGCTGCAGGGTAACGGCAAGGCGCACGAGACCATGCCTGAAGCGGCGCCGGAAGGCGGCGAAGCTGTTAGCCCGAAGGTGTAACGCCGGTGTTTCTCAGGGGCTGGTGCTGAGCCGGTCCCCCTTTCTTACTGACTGCTCAGGCAAAGCGGCCGGGGTGGTGAGCATTCGCGCACCTGGGAGGACGTTATGAGCACTATGAGCACCGAGAACCACCTCTACGCCGACCACTACCGCAGCCCGGTCCCCAGGCTGAAGACCTACGATCTACTGGCCGCCCTTTACCTGTCGGAGCCGGACGCCGCGCTCGTGGAGAGGCTGCGCGAACTGCCGGGGTTCGATGCCGTTGTGCCCGCGCAGGCGAGCGAAGCCGAGATGGGCGCGTGGCTCGAGGAGCAGGCCGCAGAGTACTACCGCCTCTTCTCGATGAATGCCTACCCGTACGGGTCGATCTACCTCGACCGCGATCTGATGCTCAATACGGCATCGAGCGAGTCGGCGGCCGAGTTCTACCGCGAGTGCGGGTTCGACTGCATGCAGTACAACACGGGAGCTCCGGACCACCTGGGCGTGGAGCTGACCCTGATGCGGGAGCTGATAGCGGCCGAGAGGCAGGCCGCTCGCTCGGGTGACCGGGCAAAGGCCCGCTGGGCGCTCGAGCGGCAGTCGCTTCTGCTCGACGAGCACCTTGCACGCTGGGCGCCGGTGTACGCCCGCGACGCCGCCCGCGTGACCACAAGCCCGCTGTACCGGCTGGCGGCGAGCCTAACTGTGGAGCTGATATTGTCAGACCTGTCGTGGCTGGGGGAGGCTCACCGCGCCGAGGACGAGAAGGTGCCGCACGTGGCTGCCGACCTTGAAGCGGGGCGGGAGCAGGACGAGGAAGGCATCAACCGGATCGTGCGACGGTTGATATGCCCTTGTGACGTGGGCCTGCTGATAACGCGGGAGGACATGGACGCGCTGGCCCGCGAGCTTGACCTGCCCGTGCCCGTGGGCGACCGCTTCGGCATGATGCGCTCGCTGCTGACCGCGGCGGGGCAGTTCGACAGCCTGCCCGGCGTGTTGGAGCGGCTTGAGGGCCTCATGGAGCAGGCCAAGGCCGAGCTTGCGGAGATCATCGCAGCTTACCCCGCGTATGCGCCTTACGCCCGGCCGTGGTGGTCGCGCGCGGAGGCGGGGATAGCGCTTGTAGCAGATATGAGGGCGCAGGCAGGCAATCTGCTGCCGGCCCTTGCCGCAGAGATGCTTACCGATACGGAGGCTAACTGGACGCCGGGCGCTGCACCGCCCGGTTCCGGCCCCACGACTTGGACCTGATACAACTCGGCTTATTCGCGCTGTTCGGGCTGCTCGTAGGCAGCTACGGCACGCTTATCGGCGCCGGCGGCGGATTCATCATCGTGCCGGTGCTGGTGCTCTTTCTCGGCTGGGGCCACCAGCAGGCAGCGGGTACCTCGCTGTTCGTGGTTGCGGCGAACGCCATCAGCGGCTCGTTCGGCTACTGGCGGCAGCGCCGCATAGACCTGCGCACGGGGTGGCAGTTCGCCCTGGCGACCATGCCCGGGGCCATCGGCGGCTCGTACCTTGTGGAGTACCTGAGCGGCAGGCTGTTCAACACCATCTTTGGCGCGCTGCTGGTGGCTGTGTCGCTCTACCTGATCTTCCGGCCCGAGCGCCTGCGCGGGGAAGAGCAAACCGCGCGCCCGCCAGGCCCGCGAGGCTGGGGCTGGACGGTGCGCCGGTTTACCGACCGCCACGGGGTGGAGCACGCCTACGGATTCTCGCTGGCGTGGGGGCTGGTGCTCAGCTTCGGGGTAGGGTTCCTGTCGAGCATCCTGGGGATCGGGGGCGGTATAATACACGTGCCCGCGCTCGTCAGCCTGTTCGGTTTTCCCGCGCACGTCGCCACGGCCACCTCGCTCTTCGTGCTGTCGCTCTCGGCCACGGCGGGCAGCGTGACGCACTTCCTGATCGGCAATGTGGTGCTCGGGCCGGGCATAGCGATGGCCGCGGGAGCCATAACCGGCGCGCAGATCGCCAGCCGCTTCGCACACAGGCTGCGCGGGCCGTGGCTGGTGCGCGCCCTGGCGATCGCCCTCACTGTGGTGGGCATCCGGCTCATCATCGGGTAGCGCGGGGCTAATACTACTCAGGAGATGTGCATGCTGAAGAGCAGGTCAACCAGGGTATGGGTATCGGGCGCGCTGGCCGCGCTGCTTTTGTTGGTGTCGCTGCAGCCGGGCAGGGCATCGGCGCAAGGGTACGCATCGGGCTTCGGGCACTTCTTCCCCGAGACGTTCCACGCGGTTGGCGGGGCGTTCTGGGATTACTGGGTAAACAACGGCGCGCTGCCCCAGCAGGGCTACCCGCTGTCGCAGGAGATGCTGGAGGTATCGGCCACCGACGGGCAGGAGTACGTGGTGCAGTACTTCGAGCGGGCGGTGTTCGAGTGGCACCCCGAGAACCCCGCGCCGTTCGACGTGCTCCTGTCGCTGCTGGGCGTGCACAGGTACAACCAGAAGTACCCGGGCGGCGCGCCCAACCAGCAGCCCAACATGTCGCCCGGCTCGGTGCTGTTCCCCGAGACGGGCAAGCGGGTCGGCGGGCGGTTCCTGCAGTACTGGCGGCAGAACGGCGCGCTGGCGCAGCAGGGCTACCCCATCTCGGACGAGTTCGTCGAGATAAGCGAGCTGAACGGGCAGCCGTACACTGTGCAGTACTTCGAGCGTGCCGTGTTCGAGTACCACCCAGAAAACGCGCCGCCCCACGACGTGCTGCTTTCGCAGCTCGGCACCTTCGCGTATGCGGAGAGGTACCAGTCGGACCTGCCCCAGCTCGCGGGCGACTTGGACGGCGACAACGTCGCTGACGGGGACGACAGGTGCCCGCGCTCGGCCGAGAACGTGAACAAGGTGTTCGATCTGGACGGCTGCCCCGACACGATGCAGACGCTGCTCATCTTTGCGGCAGAGAACATAGACGCTTTCTGGGCCGCGGTGTTCAGCCAATCGCAGATACGCTACCTGCCTCCGTCCGAGTTCGTGGCGTACAACGAGCCGGTGGAGACCGAATGCGGCCCGGCCGAGCCGTACAACGCCTTCTACTGCGGCCGCTCGCACGGCATCTACTACCACTACGACTTCCTGCAGGAGCAGCTTGACACCGACGGCGACTTCGCGCCCGTGACCATACTGGCGCACGAGTGGGGCCACCTGGTGCAGGCCAACCTGGGGCTGCTGGAGTCCGCGCAGTTCACCATCGACATAGAACTGCAGGCCGACTGCTTCGCGGGGGCGTGGGCCGCTTCGGCGGGAGAGCAGGGGTTGCTGGAAGAAGGCGACCTGAACGAGGGCGCGGTGGCGCTGTTCAGGGCGGGGGACGACCTCGACACTCCGTGGTTCGACCCGGGCGCTCACGGGCAGCCCGAGGAGCGGGTCGCCGCGTTCAACGTGGGGCTCGAACAGGGCGTGTCGGCCTGCGTCGAATAGTACGCGTATCGCGCGGCGGCAAACAGAGAGGGCGGCCACACCGGCCGCCCTCTGTCATGCTCTGTCTAGTTCCCGAAGGCTCTGGCTCGGGCCGCGTTGGCGTTGCGCGAGCGGCGGCGCGGCGGGCGCTGCAGGTCCGCCCCGTACCCGCCGGAGCCCGAACCGCGCCTCTCGGCCTGCCCCCGCTGCAGCAGCCTCGAGGTGGGCTGAGCGGCGACCGTTTCGGCTCGGGGTTGCGGGCGGCGGCCGCGCTGCGGCTCGCGTGGCGGGCGGCTGAACTCGGCGTCGCGCGCCGGGGCCTGGGCGTTGTAGTCGAAGCCCTCCACGGTGCGGCGCTCAACCTTCGCTCCCAGCACGCGCTCGATGGTGCGCACCATTTCGGTGTCGCTGTTTGTGACAAGCGTGAAGGCGTCGCCTGTGCGGGCGGCGCGCCCCGTGCGGCCGATGCGGTGGGTGTACGCCTCGGCGGTGTCGGGCACGTCGTAGTTGATCACGTGGGACACGCCGGTCACGTCGATGCCGCGTGCGGCGATGTCGGTCGCCACGAGGATCTGGTACTTGCCGTCGCGGAAGCCGTCGAGCGCGGCCTGCCGCCGGTTCTGCGACAGGTTGCCCTGCAGCGAGGCGGCTGAGTAGCCCGCCTTCTGAAGCTGCTCGCCCAGGCGCTTGGCGCGGTGCTTGGTGCGGGCGAATATGAGGACCGACTCGGTGTCCGTGCGGTCGAGCAACTGCATGAGCAGCGGGGTCTTGAGGTGCTGGGCGACGGGGTACAGGGCGTGCGACACTGTGCCGACCGGCTCGGTGCGCCCGGCCTGCACGCTCACCGGGTCGCGCAGTACCTCTTGAGCGAGGCGCCTGATGTCGGCGGGCATGGTGGCCGAGAAGAGCAGCGTCTGGCGGTCGGTGGGCAGGTGGCGCAGGATCCGGCGCACGTCGGGCAGGAAGCCCATGTCGAACATGCGGTCGGCCTCGTCCAGCACGAGCACCTCCAGCCCCGACAGGACGATTGTACTCTCGGAGATGTGGTCGAGCAGGCGGCCGGGGCAGGCCACGACGATCTCGACGCCGCGGCGAAGCTGGGCAACCTGGGGGTGGACGCTGACGCCGCCGTATATTGTTGTGCTGCGCAGGCCGGTGCGCGCGCCGAGCGCGCCGATGGCCTCGTGTATCTGCTCGGCAAGCTCGCGCGTGGGCGCGAGGATGAGGGCGCGGACGTGGCCGCGGGGGGCCGCGGAGGAAGCCGCGGAGGTTTTGACGGAGGAGACGGAGGGGCGGAGCAGGCGCTGCAGGATAGGCAGCACGAACGCGGCGGTCTTGCCGGTGCCTGTCTGAGCGAGGCCGATCACGTCGCGCCCCTTCATTACGGGCGGGATGGCCTGGGTCTGGATGGGCGTAGGCGTCTTATAACCGAGCGCCTGCACGCCCGCCGCGATACGCGGGTCGAAGTTGAACGAATTGAATGTCACTTTATGTCCTTATTGAGAATGCGCTGCCGGGCGTTCGGAATGAGCGGTAAGCGGCAACAAAAAAGAGCCTGCGGATAACGAGGCTCACATGGGAATCTTATTCGCTGGGCCGTATGTATTATCTACGCGACAAGTATACCCGCCCAAGCGGCAGGAGTCAAGCCGACGGCGGCCCTGCAATAGCGCGAAAGCGGTACAAACAGGGGGTCTCGCGGACAAAATACGGGTTCGCGTGACATTTATAGACAAGTATTGACAAGTGGTGACGCATCTGCTATGATTATAATACCCTCATGACCACTCCCTCCCGGTTTGGCGCCCCCTCGGCGCTGATACCCTTTCTGTCAGGGCTTCTGCAAGGTACTTGCAGGCGCCACGGATAGAACCCCACCGGCCGGATACGCGAGCGCTCAAGAGCATACACAACCACGGTGTACAGGCGCGCCCCAGGCTTCCGGGCCGCGCCGCGTGAGCCTGTACAAGCAACACGAGCGGCGATAGACGCGATGGGTCATGTTACCGGGGATACCGGAGCACAGGCTACCGGAGCACGGGACCTGTTACACGAGCCATATCAGGAGAGAACCTTATGCCAAGAATGACAGGAGGCGTCAAGACAGGCCGCTACTATATCCGCCTACCGGAGGAGACCATCGCCGAGATAGACGGGTATATCAAGGAGTCGGGCATGTATCCGGCCTACTTCCTGAGCAATGCACTGATAGTGGGGGCAAGAATGATGGCGCGGCAGCTGAACCCCGAGCGATTCTATACCCACGAGATGGTCGAGGCCATAGCCGCCAGGGCGAACCAGCAGAAGGGGCGCGATCAAGCTCACCTCGACGGCCCGCAGCCGCCCGAGGAAGCTGCGGCGGGCAACCAGGGGTAAAACAAGTATCCGAGTCGGAAAAGGAGGGCACTACGATGTCCGATCAGATGTCGCCCGAGGAACAAAGGCGTGAGATGAGGCGTCGATTTGACGCAGTGAACAAGACGGCCGATGACAGCCGCGAGACGAGGCGCGACGCCGACGCGCTCAAGCAAAGCGAATCGAGTAAGCGCAAGTCGACTCCGGACACCGGCGCGCCGGAAGAGCCGGAAGAGGCGGCACCGGGCGAGAGCGCAGGCGGAGCACCCGCCGACTAACGTCTTGCCCGCCGTAAGGAGAAGCAACGTGAATAGAGTATTCGTAGGCACCGGCTCCACCGGGCCTCCCGGCTACGGGGTGCACGTCGAAGTTGACGGTAAGCGGTATGACCTGCAGCAAAGGACATCGAGCGGCTATGCCGACTTCCGATGGGATGGCGGCGGGCCGCACAGCACCGACCTGGCGCGCTCGCTGTTGTGGCAGGCCACCGGAGTGGAGCCGGAGTTGGGGATCTACCGCCTGTTCAAGAACGAGGTGGTGGCGACCTGGCCGCTTTGCACGGGCGAGTGCTGGCGGATAAGCGACCAGGAGATTCTGGGGTGGTTGGCCGGGGTCGAGCGAGACACCGCACGAAATGAAGACCAGGGCCAGACCGAGGCCCGGCTCGCGCAGTCGCGCCGCCGGGAGAACAGGCTTGCGGGCTTCGCACGCACCTTCGGGGGGCAGCGGTGATGGAACGAGACGAGAAAGGGCAGACCGTGGCCGGCACCGAGTCGAAAGCGGATGGGCAGGAGCAGGGCAAGTCGCGCGGTCAAACGCGCGAGGACCACCTGGCGGCCGGCCGGCAGCTCGCCTCCGACGAAAGCCAGGCTCGCGCCAATGCGGCCAGCGACGCAAGCCGGAAATCAGACGAGATCCAGGACCGGCTCAAACCGGCCGTGGACAATGATGACATCAGCGAGCTTAGCGAGAACGATTCGTCCGGCGGTTGATGGCGCCCCGTGAGGGAGTGCACACGCGGGGCAGAACGCTTGTGAGGGAAAAGCAACATGTACACATATGTCCGGCGTTACAATGTCAAGCCCGAATCGGTGAATGAGGTAATACGCCTCGCGGTGGAGGGCTTCGTCCCTATCATTAGCAGGGAGCGGGGATTTCTCGCTTACGACCTCATGAACTCGGGGAACGGCACTGTCACCTCGATCAGCACGTTTGACAACCAGGTGGCGGCGGAAAACGCCAATATACTCACCATGGAATGGGTGAACGCGAACCTGGCGTCCCTCGTGACCGAACCGCCGCTCATAATAAGCGGCAAGGTAAGCGTCCACAAGACGCGCCAGGACGTAAGATAGAGGTTGGGTAAGCTCTCGCGTTCGGCGCGTGCCCGGGCCACGGTCCTGGTGCCGCAGGAACCGAGAACGCTGAGCAAACGCACGATCTGGTGCGCGGTATCGTAACGACATACCGTTCGATTTTCGGAAGCACGCAATCACAACAGGAGAGTCACTGGTGCTACAGCAGGCCACACAAGACAGGCGCGCAGGACAGAGCGCGGCGGCAAGTATGGGAGACTTGGCGGACACGGCAGCTACGACGGGCAGAACAAACCCGATGAATTACGCGGCACTGAAGACGCTGGTGCGGGACGCCGGGCTGCTGAAGTCGCAGGGTGGGTATTACGCGCTCAAGCTGGCGTACACGCTGGCGATGTTCGCGGCGGGGATCGCCCTGCTGTTCGTGCTCGACGGGTGGTTGCGCGTGCTGGTGGCCGCCCCGTTCCTGGCTTTCGTTGGCGCCCAGCTTGGCTTCCTGGCGCACGACCTCGGCCACAAGCAGGTGTTCGCATCGACCCGGTTGAACAACTGGCTGGGGATGGTGGTCGCCAACGTGCTGGTGGGGATGAGCCTGCACTGGTGGAACGACAAGCACAACGCTCACCACGCCAACCCCAACCACGACGGGCTTGACCCCGATATCGACATCCCGTTCATGGCCTTTTCGCACGAGCAGGCGGCGAGCAAGCGCGGCCTGGCCCGGCTGATTACGGCGTACCAGGCTTTCCTGTTCTTCCCCGCCCTCACCCTGACCACGTACAGCATGCAGATCTCGTCGGCGTTGTTCACAGTGCGCGAGAGGTATAAGTGGCGCGGGCCTGACACGGCAATGCTGTGGGCGCATTTCGCGCTCTACTACGTTGGCGTGCCGCTGCTGCTGGGGCCGTGGGCGGGAATTGCGTTCATCCTGCTGCACAGGGGCCTGCTCGGCCTGTTCATCGGGTCGGTGTTCGCGCCCAATCACAAGGGGATGCTGGTGGTCGGCAAAGACGACGACCAGCTTGACTTCCTGCAGAAGCAGGTGCTGACGGCGCGCAGCGTGCGCTCCACGCCCCTTATCGACTTCCTCTACGGGGGGCTGAATCACCAGGCGGCACACCACCTGTTCCCGAGCATGCCGCGCAACAAGTTGAGCGGCGCGGCGGACATCACTCGGCGGTTCTGCGCGGAGCACGGTATACCGTACCACGTGACGGGCGTGCGGCAGTCGTTCCGCGAGATCCTGCAGAGCCTGCACGCGGTTTCGGCCCCGCTGAGGGGAGCGCGCGTGCCGGTATCGGGCGCCGGGATGGACGCAGGCGCGTAGCCGGCCCGGGTTTCCGGAAGCGTCCCGGAAGTATCATTGTATGGAGGGCGGCCAGGGCGGGCCGCCCTTTGTGTTGCGTGCCGGATGGGGCGCTAGCCCGGCAGCGTATGCTCTAGCGTCGCGGGGACGTGGACTGCGATGGTGGTGGGGTCGACGAAGCGCTCGGGCTGGACGGAGGTGTGTGCCAGCCGCTCGTAGAGCGCCACGTAGTCTCGGGCCATTCGCTCGGCCGTGAAGCGCTGCTCGAACACCTGCCTGACTCGCTCGCGGCTCAGCGTGTGGAAGCGCCCGACGGCGTCCACTGCCTCGTCCATGTTGTTGGCGATAAAGCCGGTGACGCCGTGGTCGATCACCTCGGGCACCGAGCCGCATGGGAAGGCGATCACGGGGGTGCCGCAGGCCATCGCCTCGATCATCGAGAGGCCGAACGGCTCGGGCCAGTCGATGGGGAAGACGAACGCCGTGGCGTTGCCCAGGAATTCGTCCTTCTCGTGATCGCCGATCTCCCCTATGTACTCCACCAATGGGTGGTCAAGCAGAGGCTCGATAACGTCCTCGAAGTATTCGCGGTCTACCCTGTCGACCTTGGCCGCGATCTTGAGGGGCATGCCCGCGCGCACGGCGATCTCGATAGCGCGGTCGACGCGCTTCTCCGGCGAGATCCTGCCGACGAACGCCAGGTACTTGCCCGGCTCGGCGTGCAGGGTGTAGAGGCCGGCGGGCAGGCCGTGGTACACGGTGCCCCGCCAGTTGACCCAGGGCAGAGGCTTGCGCTGGGCGTTTGAGATAGACACCACCGGCATGTCGGGGAACTCACGGTACACCGGCACGAGGTCGGGGATATCGAGCCGCCCGTGCAGGGTGGTCAGGTGGGCGTAATTGCCCCGGCGCGACATGGGGAAGTGCAGGTAGTCGATGTGGAAGTGGACGATGTCAAAGGAGCTTGCGGTGCGGGCCACGCGCTCCAGCATGACGATGTGATGGGCAAGCTGGTCGATGCAGTCTTCGTCCAGGCGAAGCGACCGCGGGCTGCACGGCACAAGGTTGGCCCTGGTGACCGAGTCGCCGCTGGCGAACAGCGTTACTTCGTGCCCCTGCCTCACCAACTCCTCGGTGAGGTACGATACAACGCGTTCCGTCCCGCCGTACATACTGGGTGGAACGCTCTCAAACAGGGGAGAAACCTGTGCAATTCTCATAAGATCGTTTCTTTCACTACGGCTACCGCGCCCTGAGATGGCAGCGCGTTGGATCGAAACATAGCCCGGCGCTCCGCGGCATGGTGCACCGCGGACGCCACTGTCCCGTTCCGCTCCGGTCGATCGGTGCGCGCTCTAACCTCCTCCTGACGAAGGCTCCCTCGCCACATGCGCCCACAAAACCTCGCCGAGGGGCGCGGTTGAGGTACGGGTATGCGGAGAGTTGCTTCTTCAGGTGGCGACGTTGCCGGCCTGTACTACGCAAGTACGTTGGCGCAAAGCGCGCCAGGTACCCCCGAAAAATCGAGCAAATCCCGTGCCAGATGCCGGGTGCGCGCTCAGGTTATTTGCAGGCTTAACCCCTCGTGCTCGCCGTCGATGAAGACCTCGTTGTGCTCATCTCGCCTGGTGACTTCGAGGTCCACGCGGCGTGCGCCCACGCGCAGATTGCTCACACGCACGCTGCCCAGCCAGTCGGGCAGGCGGGGGTTGATGGAGACCTGACCGGCCGCCGCATCGACCTCCAGGCCCAGGATTGTCTGCAGCATCATGACGGGCGAGGCGGCGGCCCAGGCCTGCGGGCTGCAAGATACAGGGTACTCCGAGGGGCCGCTGCCGTAAACGGTGTCCCTGGCAAAGCCGCAGTAAAGCTCGGGGAGGCGGTAGTAGCGGAAGTACTGGGCCGCCTCGGCTATCTGGGAGATGACCTCGTTGGCCTCGTCGTGGCAGCCGTAGCGCTTGAAGCCTGCGACCACCAGGGAGTTGTCGTGGGGCCATATTGAGCCGTTGTGATAGCTCATGGGGTTGTACGACCTGCTCTCGTTGCTGATGGTGCGGATGCCCCAGCCGGAGAGCACATCGGGGCGCATCATGCGCTGCACCGTCTGCAGGGCCTTGTCCTCGTCCGCGATGCCGCACCACAGGGCATGGCCGGGGTTGGAGGAGATGGTGGGCACCTGTTGCTTGTCGCGGTCGAGGCCCTGGCAGTAGAAGCCCTCCTCGGGCATCCAGAACGCCTGGTTGAAGCGCTCCTTGAGTGTCTGGGCCTCGGCTGCAAGGCGGTCGGCGCGCTCGGTATCGCCCTTGCGCCGCAATAGCTCGCTCAGGCCCAATTTGGCCGCGTACACGTAACCCTGCACTTCGACGGCGGCGATGGGGGTCTCGGCCAGCGTGCCGTCGGGCATCTGGATCGAGTCGGAGCTGTCCTTCCAAACCTGGTTGCGGATGCCGCCGTGGGAAGTGGAGGCCGCGTACTCCACGAAGCCGTCGCCGTCCACGTCGCCGTAGGTATCTATCCATTCGACGGCGCGGAGCGCGTTGGGCAGGAGCGACTCGTACAGGCGGTCGTCGTCCAGCCAGCGCATGGTCTGCGCGAAGAGCATGACGAACAGGGGCGTAGCGTCCACGCTGCCGAAGTAGGGCGAGTGGGGCACCCAGCCGAGGCGGGCCATCTCGCCGCGGCGAAGCTCGTGCAGGATCTTGCCGGGCTGCTCCTCGCGCCAGGGGTCTTCGCGCTCGCCCTGAAAGCGGGCCAGGGTGTGCAGGGTGCCGACCCCGATCATCGCGTTGAGGAGCGTGGTCTGCAGCGCAGTCACCAGGCTGTCGCGGCCGAAGGGACAGGCGTACCAGGGTATGCCCGCGCTGGGGAAGTAGCCGTCGTCCACCGGGTCGCACAGCACGCGCACGTCGAACCTGCTGCGCTTGAGCACGTGGTTGAAGTCTTCGTTGTCGGTGGTGATGATGGAGCTTTCCTGGTCCCAGTTGTAGTAGCTCATGCGCATGCGGCTCACGGCCCTGTCGAAGCGCCCGGACCTGCCCTCGTTGGAGGGTGGGGGAGGGATGGCCAGCGGCTCGCTCTGCTCGCCCGGCGGCTGCTCTTGCTCTTCGCCCTGGCTGCTGTCGTAGACGTACGGCATCACGTGGAAGGACACCGACACGGGTGTGTCGGGCTGCAGCACGAGGTTCCAGGTGAGCCGGGCGATGGGCGTGGGCAGGGTGACGTGGAAGGAGGGAGCGCCCACGACGGGCAGCATGATGCCGGGCTCGATTACCGGCTCGGTGCTTTCGGGCTGCACGATCTCCACCGAGTCGGGGGGCGTTTCGAACGGGATGAGAGTGGAGCGGGTGACGCCGTCGAGGCCCGAGTAGCGCAGGGTGAGCGTGCCGTCCTCCCACAGGGGCGGCAGCAATTCGCCCCACTTGTCGCGGGGGAAGCCGCGTACGTCGAAGATGTCTCTGAAGTCGGCGGCATAGGACAGGGTGAGGCTGAGGGGCACCTCGAAAGGGTTGTAGTTCACGAAGCCGACGCGCTCGTGCAGGCCCTCGCTGATGAAGCGGCTGCGGCGGATGCTGATGGTCTGGGGGCTGACAACCTGATCCTCGCCCAGCACTATGATGTCGTTGGCGTACTGCAGGGTGCCCATGAAGTTGCGGTACCCCGAGAAGCTGAGCAGTGGCGGCTTCTGGCCGTTGACCCACAGGCTGAACAATGACAGGTGCCGCGTGTCGTGGTAGTAAAGCCCCAGCGCTTCGTTGCCCAGGATGTCACCTGTCTCGTCGGTGACAACGAAAACGTCGCCCTCCTTCAGGACGAGCTGTTGGTTGAGTGAAGTCATAGGTGTTTAATTATGGTATTGAAACGCAAAGACGCAAAGGAACGGAACGATTGAAACGCAGAAACGCAGAGGTTACGCAGAGAATTGTGTGGGTTGGCGTGAGTGTCTGGACGACCCCTTCGCAAAGGTCAAAAGACGCTGCGTCTTTTGACCTTTGCGTTTGGTATACACAGCGGCATTATACCGCCGTGGGGTAGGTTTCGGGCACCTCCGGTGCGCCGCTATGCGGCACCTCCGGTGCGCCACTACGCGGCACCTCCGGTGCGCCACTACGCGGCACCTCGCCTGCGTGCCAGCCTGCGGTCGGTTCGAGCGGTTCGAGGGCACGGGTGTCGTCAATGTGGATGACGGCGTCGAACTGGTCGGGCAGGTGGGCGTCGAAGTAGTGGCTCAGGCGCTCGGTCTGCGGGCGGTAGATCACGCCGATGGCGCGCTCCAGGCGCGGCTCGCGAAGCGCATCCGCCGCTGGGCCGTCGTCTCGCAGGGGCAGCAGGAAGTAGGGTAGGCCGGTGTCGTGGAACAGCGCCTCGTAGCTGCCGGGCAGGCCGGGGCGCACCTGCTTGCGCTCGGCCGAGGTGTCCCAGTCGGACGCAGCGGTGACGGTGCCGGTGTAGGTGGTGAAGCCGACCAGCACCGCGTCGCGGCCGTATTTCTCGCGCACAAGCTGGCCGATGTTCCACTCGCCCATCTTCCCCATAAACGTGGCGCGGGCGTCGCCCAGGTGCGAGTTGTGCGCCCACACCACCGCTTTGGTCTGCCCGCCGCGGCGGTCGAGGTGGGCCACGAGCGCGTCGAGAGTACCGGCCATGTGGCGGTCGCGCAGGTTCCACGAGGACACACGGCCCTGGAACATCGTGCGGTAGTACTCCTCGGCGCTTTTCACCAGGCGGGCGTTCTGCTCGGCGTAGAAGAACTCGTCCTCGGCGGCCAGCCCGTCGCGCCGGGCATATTCAGGGGCGCGGCGCTGCATCTCCACAAGCTGGGCGACCACCTCGTCTTCGCACGGCTCGGTCATGCCGAACCCCGCGGCGTAGCCGTAAGCCTGCGTGTCCTCCCCGAAGTCCTCCAGGCAGGAGTAGCGGTAGCGGGCGCGCTTCGCGGCCTCGGGGTCAACCTTGTCGAGGTAGGCGAGCACCGATTTGATGGAGGTGTTGAGGCTGTACAGGTCGAGGCCGTAGAAGCCGGTCCTGCGGGCGCCGGTCGGCAGACCGTCGTTGTACTCGCGCAGCCAGCCGACGAAGTCGAGCACAACGGTGTTGCGCCACATCCACGTTGGGAAGCGCAGGAAGCCGGAGAGCGATTCGACCGCGAAGGCTGCCTCGCCGCTGCCGCGCACGTAGCGGTTGATGCGGTAGGCGTCGGGCCAATCGGCTTCGACGGCGACCACGGCGAAGCCTTTCTCCTGGATGAGGCGGCGGGTGACGGCGGCGCGGTCGCGATAGAACTCGTGGGTGCCGTGCGAGGCCTCGCCGATCAGCACGAAGCGCGCATCGCCTATCAATTCGAGCAGGGGGTCGAAGTCGCCGGCGGCACCGGACAGGGGCAGGGCTTGCGAGCGCACGGCATCGATGGGGGAACTGTCGTGTTTGCTCAGCATGGGTGATAGCCTCCGGGGAGGTGTGAGCAAAACGTGTGCCTGATGGAGAGGCACGAACGGCAAAGTCGTGACATTTGTCACATCGTCTGGTGACACTTTTCCCTGTATTACGTGCGCAAGCGCCCATATGATTGGTACGTGGCTCGCCGCGAGGCTTGCTTCCGTAATCGCGCACGATGCAAGGGAGGAAACGATATCATGAGGAGACCGGCACGGTTCATCAGTGTGTTCGTCGTTGTGCTCATGGCTTTCAGCCTCGCGTCGCCCTTCGCCCAGCCTACGAGCACGCTGGCTGCTAACCCCGGCTCGGGGACGCTTACCGCTCCTTCGGGCAACGGCACTACCTCCGTTACGTGGACCAGTGCCACCTATACCAACCAGAACTATACGAGCATCGTCCTCGGCAGTGACTTCTCCAACTGCACCGACGGCGTGAACTGCGACGTGTACATGCTCACCGTCGATATCCCCGCCGACTACTGGGATAACCACGAGGGCAGCGTGGTCGTCGAGATCAACTGGGAGTCCGTTAACGACGACTTCGACCTGTACGTCTTTGACAGCCAGGGTAACGAGGTTGGGCACAGCACCGGCACCCACATGGACACCAACTGGGAGCGCGCGGACCTGGGCAAGCTCGCGCCCGGCACATACAGGGTGGTTGCCGACCCGTTCTTCACGGCCGGCGCCAGCTTCACCGGCACCGCCACGCTGACCAGTCTGTTCGTCCCGCCCGGCATGCAGCTGCCCGAGGACAAAGACACCGTCATGGATATGCTGACGGTAGATTACCCCGTCAACGTGATCTTCGTTGGGCGCCAGCCGACCGCGGCCGAAGTGGCCGAACTCAAGCAGTGGCTGCCCACCGAGTACAAGCCCACGGTGGCGAACAAGTCGCCTGGAGGCAACGAGACACTGAGCGCAGGCTCGGCCTTCGTCAACTGGACGAAGAACCACCTCCTCAACAGCGAGCCGTACTTCCTCGGCATCAAGTACAACTACCGGCTCAACATCATCCAGGCCAGCGACGAGTACGCCCGTGCGCTCTTCCAGGTGGCCGAGGACAACACCGCCCGCGACCAGGCGTTCAAGACGGCCTCTCGCGGGCAGGACCTCGCGCGCTATGACAGCCTGTACGGGCAGTTCCGCGTGCTCGCCAAGAACGGCAACGTGGCGTACGACGTGGCCGACCCGACGAAGACCGACCTTATAGACGCTTACGCCGTGGAGGACTGGATCTTCAACACGCGCTACGACTCTCGCTGGAATTGCGCATTCCGCAACCTCGAGACTAACGAGTGCCTCAACCCCTCCATCATCCAGCCCGACCCCACGGCCTACCACGACCCCTTCTACGACAGGAACGGCCTCAACCTCGACCGTATGCCGCAGGGCTTGAACAAGGGCTCGTCCTTCTTCTTCATGGACACCTTCACGCCCTCCTACGCGGCCGACTACTTCCGCCCCTCGGCGTATCACACCTACGGCACCGACCGCGTGATAAACGGCACGATCGACCAGAGGCCCATCGAGCAGGGCGGCTCGTGGCGCATCACCGACCCCGACACCGGGGCGTGGGACGGAGTGGACTACGCCCGCACCTGGGGCGGCCGCTACCGCTTCCACTTCATAGACCTGGGCGCCGCGCCGAACAACTATGAGTCGCTTTCGTGGCTCGGCACCGAGCGCCAGATGTCGTCCGACTACCCGCTGGGCGATCCTCCCATATGGCAGTACACCGCCGATCCGCGCTGGAACCAGGCGCAGGGCAGCGTGTCGTGCACCGACACGACCCCGCAGAACACGGCCAACGACAACACCTTCAATACGCCGTGCCGCCTGATGCCCCGCATCGGCCGCTCGGTGATGTACGGCTTGGTGTTCCGCTCGACGGCGGGCTACCTGTACAGGCCGATCCCGCGGGCCGACGTGAACTGGCTCGCCACGTCCAACTGGACCGACTTCTACTCGCGCCCGCAGCGCGTGAACGGTCAGCTTACCAACGCGCCTTGGTACGGCACCTGGTGGACCAATACCGATCTGCTTTACAAGATCAACAACGCCGGGGACAACAGCGACGACGTGCTGCGCTGGCTGTCGTCGGCCGTGCCCTATACCAAGTGGGTGGGGCGCAAGGGCGAGGTCATCCCGATATACGACCCGACCAACAACCAGCCGACCGGCAGGGTGCTCGACACCTCGCCCAAGTACGCCGACCTGCCCGCGCCCAAGTACCACCTGCAGCAGGACGCGACCGGCTTCAGCATCGCGCCCGAGCCGCTGTACCCGGGCGACGACAACCCGGTGATCGTGCAGTACGGCCCGAGCAGCGTCAACCTGACCCAGATGTCGAACGCGTTTGAGAAGGCCAAGGCCCGCGGCCTGGTCGGCACGTACGACCTGTCGGTGAACACCACCGTGGTGCGCGACCACATCGACAACAACCGCGCCGGTATCGCCGATATCGTGACGGGCACCAACGGCCTGGTGGACTTCCCGCTGGTGAACACAATCCCCTCGGTCAACATGGTGTTCGAGAAGGCGTTCACCTGGGCGCTGCCCGCTATCGTGGGCGGCGTGGCCCTGGAGGGCGCCGACGGCGAAGCCTGGGGCGTGTTCAACAACGTGAATGACCGCTTCAAGTACCACGGCTCGCACTACCACTCGGACAACGACCCCGACCACGACGGGCACCCGTGCGAGGCGGCGGGCGCGGGCCAGGCCGAAGAGCCTTGCTCGGTGAGCGACCAGTCGCTGCCCACGCAGAACCCCGGCGCAGGCATGAGCTACACCGTGGAGCACGAGGCGGCGCACAACCTCGGCCTGTCGCACCCGCACGACGGCGCTTACGGCGTCGACCAGTGCCCCAACCACAGCAGCTTCGGCGACCGCGCCGGCAAGTGGGAGTGCTACTGGACGGGCCTCGGCTACATGTACGACATAGCCGCCGCCCCCACCACTTACGCCATGAGCTACCGCCCGTACGAGGTGGAGGACCAGGACAACCTGCAGCGCGGCCACGTCGCCGAGTACCTTGTTGGCGCGCAGGAAGCGCTCCGCGCCCGCCTGATCGACCTGATCATGGATGGGCTGACCGAGCCTAATGAGGCGTGGCTCAGCGACTACGAGCGGATGAAGGTATGGCGCACGCAGGCGGCCGCGCTGTTCGCTCAGGGCGACTATCTGCACGCGGAGTACGCGGCTCGCAATGCTTCCCTGGCGGCGCGCGGCTTCCCGCAGACGCAGGCCAACACCGTCAACCCGCGGCTGCTCGAAGCCGGGCAGGTGTACTACTTCAACGTTCGCCCGCAGGGCAGCGGCGTGCAGCAGCCCGACCTGATCGTGTCCAACCTCACCGCGCAGGCGGCCAGGCCCGGCACCACCACCCTCACGGCCCATGTGACCAACGCCGGGACGGCCGCGGCGAGCAACGTCGGCGTGCAGTTCTTTGACGGGCAGACCTCGCTGGGCAACGGCAACCCCGTCGCCTCTCTGGCCCCCGGTGCTACCGCGCAGGTGACCTTTGCCTGGAACACCCGCGCCCTGAACGGCGAGCACGTCGTGGCGGCTGTGGCCGACCCGGCGAACACCGTGGCCGAGTCGAACGAGAACAACAACCGTTCGACGCGCACGGTGACGATCCGGGGCAACAAGGTAATCAACGGCTCGTTCGAGCAGTCGAGCGGCTCGGCCCCCAGCGGGTGGAGCAGCACGCAGGGCACCGCGTACGACACGAGCGGGGGGCACGCCAGCCACGGCACGAAGTCGGTCAGCGCGACCGGCAACGGCGGCCCGGCCAGCCTGCTCAACCCCGCGTGGACCAGCGCGCCGATTGCAGTATCGCCCGGCCAGACCTACAACCTGGCGGTGAGCCTGCAGACGCAGAGCCTGTCGTCCGCGCCCAGCCTGAAGCTGGTGTACCTCGACGCGGTGGGCAACATCCTGAACACCGTGACGGGCATCGCTACCGGCGTGACCGGCACGACGGGGATGCGGCAGGTGATAGACCAGGTGACGATACCGGAGGGGGTGGCGCAGGTGCGCGTGACGCTGCTGGCGTTCGCCCCGACCGACCTCACCACGCGGGGTACCGTCTGGTTCGACGACGTGTGGATGTGGCAGCCCTAACGTAGGTCCGCAACAACGTCAGGGCCTGCAAACGAGGAGGGGGACTCGCCGGAGCGGTCCCCCTCGTTCTTGCCGTCAGACTGGGCGGGCTAGATGATGCGGTGCCGGCGGGCGAGGTTGATGGCCTGCACGCGGTTGCCCGCGTGGAGCTTGGCGAGGATGTTGGAGGTGTAGTTGCGCACGGTGCCCTCGGCGAGGGCGAGGTCGGCGGCTACTTCGCGGCTGGTCATGCCCTGGGCGAGGCGGTTGATGATGGCCACCTCTTTTTCGCTCAGCGGCTCGTACTCGGGCAGCTTTCTGGCCGAGGGCTTGTGG
>DASTEB010000099.1:0-19570 GCA_035710025.1 Chloroflexia bacterium | reverse complement strand
AGATGCCTCCTGCAGGTTGCGCCCGGCTCCTGTGTATGGGGTGCCTGCGCGCTCCAACCGTTCGAGCATCTCGAGCAGCGCTTCCACATCGTAGTCGAGCACGTGGTTGTTCGCGAGCAGCACGGCATCAAACCCGGCCAGATGCAGGGACGAAATGGCGGCAGGCTCGGACTTGAAGTGGAACTTCTTGGGCCAGTGCGACCACGGTCGCCCGGAATCGCGCCCAGCCACCACACATTCGAGATTACCGATGGTGAGGTCGGCGCCCGTGAGCAGAGGGAGCGTGTTGCCCCACACGTAGGCCGGGCCGTCCGTCACAAGAGGACCGTTGACCAGCCGCCCCAGCATCACGTCGCCCACGAGGGCCACCGTGAGGTACTTCGTCGCGGTTGCGGTCTGGCTGCTCACCATCGGTAATTCGCTCCGGCTGCGGCCGCTTAGCCCCTCTGCGTCCTGCACGAACGCACAGCGTGCTCCCCTCGACCCTAGCCTACCGCCTCAACGTGAATGCGGTGGCGTACGAGCCTCTACTCGCGCAGGCCGACCCGGGTGTATGTGCAGCAAGTGGTGGGCCTCGCTCTCTTACAAAGGAGGAAGGCGGCCGGTTGGCCGCCTCCCCCACTCTGCCCCAAGTATCCCCGTTTTAGCCACACGAAATAGAGATGTCACCATGCGGCTCGCGGAGCCTTGTCAGCTGCCGAAACTTAAGTGGAAACCGCATCCTTCCGTTACCCGCCCGCCCCGAGCGCCTTGTCCATGGCGAAACGGAAGGCGGTCACCGTTGCTTCGGCGGTCTTCTCCTCGCCTGAGTAGAGATCGCAGTGCACGGTGGCGCGCTTGCCCTCGCTCCCGGTTACGCGGGCGCGCAGGACGGCCGGCACGTCGAGGTGGGTGGGCTTGAGGAACTTCACTGTCAGCGTACCCGTGACGTAACTGATGCTGGGCGGTGAGCCGTGCGGGCGGCCCTCCTTGCGGTAGGCCCAGGCGATGGCCGTCCAGATCGAGTGGCAGTCCATCAGCGACGCGATCAGGCCCCCGTACATGACGTTGGGGAAGCCCGCGTTGTGCTCATGGCGCGGCTCGAACTTGCACACCACCTCCGCGCCGTCGTCCGACCAGTAGCTCTTGATGTGCAGGCCGCGCGGGTTAGACGGCCCGCACCCGTAACACGTCGCGTCGGGCCAGATATCTTGCAGTGAGGGTCGGTCGGGTGTCGGTTCCATCTAGCGCACGTACCAGATCTCACGCTGGGGCGTGCTGAGCCACTCCAGCCCATCGGCGGTCACAAGCACATCCTCTTCGAGGCCGATGTAGCCTCGACCGGGCACGGCGACACCAAGCTCCAGCGTGAACACGTTGCCCGCCTCCACCATGCCGTAAGGCGTTTGGCCGTAGCGGTCCCAGCGTGGGCCGAGCAGCGTAGCGCCATCGTGAGCCACTCGGCCCAGGCCGTGGCCGAGCGCGTGGCGGTATTCGGGGTATCCGGCCTCGACCAGGTAGGCGCGGGCAGCCGCGTCGACTTGCCATCCGGTCACGCCGGGGCGTAGGCCCGCAGCGCCCGCGTCGATCGCGCCCCAGCAAGCGTCCCACGCCTTGCGCACGTCCGGCGGGGCCTCCGTTTCGCCCGAGTCGAGCGCGTACCACATGCGCTGAAGGTCGGAGCAGAAGCCGTCTTGCATCACGCCGAAGTCCATGTGCACCAGCTGCCCGCGCGCGATCTTGAAGTCGCCGGGCTGGGTGTGGCCGGGTGGTGAGTCGGGGCCGTTGTTCACGATGGGGCAGTTGGCCTCGTCCCAGGCCGTGCCCAGGCCAAGCTCAAGTCTGCGGGCGGTGAGGCGGCCGGCGATTTCGCGCTCGGTCTGGCCCACGGCGAGCGTTGCGCCAAGCTCGGCGTACATCTGCTCGGTGGTGCGGATGGCGGCGCGGATGCGCTCGATCTCGGTGGGCGACTTGCGCCCGCGCAGGGAGGCGACGAAGCCCTCGGCCGAGACGAACCTGTCGGCGAAGGGAGTGCCCGCGAAGGTTTCCTGCAGGTAGAGGAACATGCCGTGGGTCAGGCCGTCGGCGGCCGGGTCGCTCAGGGAGTAGTTGAGCGCGATGGTGCGCGGATTGATCCGCTCGACGGCGTTGACGAGGGAGGGGCGCAGGCTCTCGTCGTAGCCGATGATCTCGCCGTAGCCGCCGGTGGCGTGGATGTTTTCGGCGTCGTAGCGGCCGACGATGGCGATGCGCTCGCCGGTGCGCGATACGAGGAAGGCGGAGTGCCAGGTCATGTCGACGCCGGCGACGAGGTCGAGGCAGGGGTCGTGGGTGAGGCTGGTTTCGCGCACGAACGTGAGCCAGAGGTCGATGTCTTTCTCATTGAGTATCTGGACTGCCTGGTCCAGGTTCTCGCGGATGATGGTGTTGTCGGGGGTCATGGTTCCTCCTTGTCAGTGGGCAGTGGGCGGTGCGTGACGCAAAGGGGCAGTGGTGAGTGTTTTGCTAATCGTCATCGTCGGCTTCCCAGTCGACCAGAGAGGACACCTCCTCTACCGTCCACGCGTCATGAGCTATCTTGTATACGAAGTTGCTCTCCAGGTCTTCGCCCTGAGCATGAAAATAACCACGAATTCGGCGGCCCAAACCGGTCAGGTCGGTGAGTACGCTTTCAAGTAGATCTAGCCCAGCCAGACGGACATCTGCCCCATAGAATACATAGTGGGTAAAACTGATCTCATTATTGATCCAGCACCAGCCCTTCATGTACAGGCTAAACTGTTCGTCTTCAGTGTATTTACCCTGAAGCTCGACTAATCTGTCCCGGACTTGCGGGAAATCCGCGTGGCTCATTTCCAGCCAGCCACGTAGCCCGTAGTAATAACTCACGGTGCCTTCTCTCCTGCCCATGCAATTCCGCCGTGTGCTTCGACGCATCTAGGAATCTGCCGGGGCGGTTCGGAAATGTACCAGAACACAGCTTGTTGGCGCTCCTCGCGAGTAGTCCTTATTGCTTCCTCCATTGCCTTACGCGCAAGGCTGGTAAAACAGCCCACTGACCACTGACCACTGACCACTGACCACTACTCGCTGCGCATGGCGGGGACGTAGAAGTAGCTGGTGTACTCTTTGACCTGGCGGGCCATGGAGAAGGTGGGGGCGACGGAGACGATGGCTTCCTTCATCATGCGCACCCAGTCGGGCGAGTAGCCTTCGGGGCCGCGGTCGTAGAAGCGGGGGATGACTTCGTGTTCGAGCAGCTGGTAGAGAGACTCGACGTCGCGCCAGTCTTGCTCGTCGGGGTTGCCGAACTCCTGGCCCTGGCCGATGGCCCAGCCGTTCTTGCCGTTGTAGGCTTCGGCCCACCAGCCGTCGAGCACGGAGAGGTTGGGCTGGCCGTTGAGGGCGGCTTTCATGCCGCTCGTGCCGGAGGCCTCGTAGGGGCGGCGGGGGTTGTTGAGCCACACGTCGACGCCCTGCACGAGGTAGCGGGCGACGTTCATGTCGTACTCTTCGAGGAAGACTACCTTGCCCGCGAGGCCGGCGTGGCGCGAGGCGCCGAACACCTGCTGGATGAATTGCTTGCCCGGCTCGTCGCGGGGGTGGGCTTTGCCTGCGAAGATGAACTGGGCGGGGCGGCCGGCGCGGTTGATGATGTCGATGAGGCGGTCGGTGTCGCTGAAGAGGAGGGTGGCGCGCTTGTAGGTGGCGAAGCGGCGGGCGAAGCCGAAGGTGAGGGCGTCGGGGTCGAGCATGGGGTCGGCGGGGGGCTGCTGGCCGGTGCGCTCGTACCAGGCGGCGAGGCGGCGGCGGGCGAAGTCGACCATGCTGTGCCTGAGGGCGACGTGGATCTCCCACAGCTCGCTGTCGGGCAGGTCGTAGAGGGGGAGCCAGGTGGAGGGGTCGTCGACGTGGTCGTACCAGGCGTCGCCGAGGTATTTGGTGTAGAGGCTGTGCAGCTCGGGGGCGAGCCAGGTGCCGGTGTGGACGCCGTTGGTGATGGAGGCGATGGGCACGTCTTCGACGGGGCGGTTGGGCCAGAGCCAGTGCCACATGTTGCGGGAGACGCGGCCGTGGAGCTTGCTGACGCCGTTACGGTAGTCGGAGCCTTTGAGGGCGAGGGCGGTCATGGAGAAGGCGGGGCCCCAGGGCTGGCCCTCGCGGGCGAGGGAGAGGAATTCGTCGCGGGTGATGCCGAGGTGGGGATAGTAGGCGGAGAAGAATTTGTCCATGAGGTCGAAGGGGAAGGCGTCGTTGCCGGCGGCGACGGGGGTGTGGGTGGTGAAGATGGTGTGGCGGGCTACGCGGGTGAGGGCTTCGGCGAAGGGGAGGCCACGGTCTACGTGCTCGCGGGCTAGCTCGAGGATGAGGAAGGCGGCGTGGCCCTCGTTCATGTGGTAGGCGGCGGGGTCAATGCCGAGGGCGCGGAGTGCGCGAATGCCGCCGATGCCGAGGACGAGCTCCTGGGCGATGCGCATTTCCTGGTCGCCGCCGTAGAGGCGGGAGGAGAGCTGGCGGTCGGCGGGGGCGTTGGGGTGGATGTCGGTATCGAGCATGTAGAGGGGGGAGCGGCCGACCTGGAATTTGTAGACTTTGGCGTAGATGGTGCGCTGTGGGAGGTCGATTTCGACGATGACTTCGCGGCCGTCTGGGGTCATGGCGGGGAGGACGGGCTGGTCTTCGAAGTCGAGCTTGTTGTATACGGCCTCTTGCCAGCCGGAGGGGTCGATGAGTTGGCGGAAGTAGCCCTGGGGGTAGAGGAAGCCGACGAAGACGATGGGGACGCCGAGGTCGGAAGCGCCTTTGACGTGATCGCCGGCGAGGACGCCGAGGCCGCCGGAGTAGATGGGGAGGGATTCGTGGAGGCCGAACTCGAAGGAGAAGTAGGCGACGGGGCCTTTGAGGTCGGGGTAGGTGGAGTTGAACCAGTGGGAGGTGTCGGACATGTAGGTGTCGAAGTGGGCGAGGACGGCGTCGTAGCGGGCGAGGTAGGCGGGGTCGGCGGCGGCGGCGTCGAGGGTGCGCTGGCGAACTTCGTTGAGGAAGCGGACGGGGCTGTGGTAGACGCTATCCCAGAGGAGGGGGTCGAGGTCGGAGAAGAGGGCGAGGGCGTGTGGGTGCCAGCTCCACCAGAGGTTATAGGCAAGCTCGGGGAGGCGGGAGAGGCGAGGGGGAATAGGGCTGACGGTGACGCGGGGCTGGATGATGTTCAAGGGGTTGCTCCTGTAGGTTGGGAGTGGGCGGGCGCGGGTTTGGGGCGCGCCCGCCACCATTTTACCCACGTAGGGGGATGCGTGCCATCCTATCCACCCTCGGCTCCCTGCACTCGGCCGAGGAGGAGGGAGACGTTGATGCCGCCGAAGCCGAAGGAGTTGGAGAGGACGATGTCGGGGCGGGCGTTGAGGCCGCGGCCGGGGAGGTAGTTGAGGTCGCATTCGGGGTCGGGGTTGAGGAGGTTGGTGGTGGGGGGGAGGTAGTTGTGGCGCATGGCGAGGCAGGCAATGGCAAGCTCGAACGCGCCGCTGGCGCCGAGGGCGTGACCGTGGAGGCCTTTGGTGCCGGTGATGGGGACGCGGTAGGCGTGGTCGCCGAGGGCTGCTTTGACGGCCATGGTCTCGGTCTTGTCGTTCAAGGGGGTTGAGGAGCCGTGGGCGCTGATGTAGTCTACAGCGGAGGGTTGGAGGCGGGCGTCCTGGAGGGCTTCGCGGATGGCGCGGATGGCCTGGGCGCCGTCGGGGCGGGGGGCGGTCATATGGTAGGCGTCGGCGGTGGTGGCAAAGCCGAGGAGCTCGGCGTAGATGGCGGCGCCGCGGGCGAGGGCGTGTTCCATGTCTTCGAGGAGGAGGACGGCGGAGCCTTCGCCCATGACGAAGCCGTCGCGAAGGGCGTCGAAGGGGCGGGAGGCGTGTTGGGGATGGTCATTGTGGTTGCTGGACATGGCGCGGATGAGGTCGAAGGCGCCGAAGGTGAGAGGGGCGAGGGGGGCTTCGACGCCACCTGCGAGCATGACGAGGGCCTTGCCGTGCTGGATGAGGCGGAAGGCATCGCCGATGGCGGCGGCTCCGGAGGCGCAGGAGTTGGAGTTGGTCTGGTTGGGGCCGTGCAGGCGCAGTTCCATGGCGACGTTGGTGGAGGCGGCGGAGCCGAAGACGGTGAGGGCGAGGATGGGGTTGACGGCGCGGAGGCCGCGCCGGCTGTAGTTGATATGCTGCTCTTCGGCGAAGGCGAGGCCGCCGAGGGCGCTGCCCAGGAAGACGCCGGCGCGCTCGCTGTAGCGGTCGGACACGGTGAGGCCGGCGTCGTCCACGGCGAGGCGGGCGGCGGCGACGGCGTAGTGGGAGTAGAGGTCGAGGCGGCGGGCGCGCTGGGCGTCCATGTAGTCGAGGGGGTCGAAGCGGTCGATCTCGGCTGCGACCTGGGAGCGGAAGGGGGCGGGGTCGAAGCGGGTGATGCGGCGCACGGCGCTGTTGCCGGCGAGCACGCCCGCCCACAGGCCGTCGACGCCGGTGCCGATGGGGGTGACGGCGCCGATGCCGGTTATGGCTACGCGCCTGTTGTTACGTTCTTCTGGCAATTGTTGCCTCACTTCGTTAGTGACGAGGGTTGAGGGGTAAGGGGTGAGGGACGGGGATGTCCACTACCCCCTTACCCCTTACCCCTCAACCCTGGTCACGCTCGGCCAGGTCCTTTATGCGGCGCAGGGTCTTGCCGGCGATATAGCCGATGAAGCCCTGTCCGACGACGGTGTCGATCAGGCGCGGGCCGAGAAGCTTCACGGGGAAGGCCGGTTTGGGCAGGTCGTGGGCTATGGTGACGTGGACCGGGCCGTCCGCGCCCTCAACGTCAAATAGCCAGACCACGTCCATACCCTTGACCATGCCGCGCACGTGGTGGAACTCGATGCGCCCGGGTTGTTCGGCCGTGCCGGGATGGATGGTTTGAACGGCGCTCCAGGTGACCGGGATGAAGTCACGCCAGGCGGACATGCGCACGAGCCTGCGGTTGCCGTCCTCGCGCAGCACCCGGACGAAGCGGTAATGGGGCAGGATTTGTGCCCAGCGTTCGACGCGAGAGCCTAGCTCGAAGATGCGCTCGTAGGGGGCGTTCATGGTAACCGTGTTGCTCGTCTTCATGGGGTGCTCCAGTGGCGAGTGGAGAGGGGTAAGGGGTGAGGGGTGAGGGACGGGGATGCCTACTGATGCCTCGCCCCTTACCCATCGGCACTAATTCAGGGCCGCAGCAGCGACCACAGGTAGAGCGGGCTGAGCGCGGCCCTCGCGTCGGCGAAGTCGCCCAGCACGCCGGTCATGATGTCGCGAACGCGCTCGCGGCGGTCGAGGCGGGCGACGGCGTAGTCCATGGCGGGGGGCAGGGCAACGAATAGCTGTACCATGCGGCACACGAGGTCCTTTGACGTGAATTCGCGGCGGCGCAGCGCGCTGTACCGGGCGAGGGAGGCCGCCGTGAGGTCATTCCGCGCGAGGGCGCTCGCCGCCACGTGTGCCGCAAGCTCGGCGCCGCGAAGCGCCTTGTACACGCCCTCGCCCGTGAAGGGGTCGAAGAAGCCCGCCGCGTCGCCCACGAGCATGTAGCCCGGGCCGGAAGTGCGGCGGACGCGCGCCCCGATCGGGCCAACGCCGCGCACGGACGACACTCGGGCCGCGCCCGACAAGCGCGCCTCGACGCCCGGGAACGAGAAGGCGAAGCGCTCGAAGCGCTCGGCGGCGGAGGCCCCCGGCGCTTGCTTTGCCCGGGACATGGGCATCACAAGGCCGACGTTCACCATGCCGCGGCTCTGGGGAGCGAGGCCCGCGTACCCGGCGCGCGATACGTGCATCTCGCCCCAGTCGTCAAGGCCGCTGTAGCCGGCGTAATGCGCTACCATGCCCAGCGCTACAGGCCAACGGAGGGGCGCTCGTATGCCCAGGCTCCGCACGACGGCCGAGTGGACGCCGTCGGCCGCGATTACCAGCCGGGCAGGGATCTCGACGCCGGCACGCCCGGCTCGCGTGACGACTCCGGCCACCCGGCCCTCCTGCAGCGTCACGCCTTCGACCTTGACGCGCTCCCGTACCTCGGCACCCCGCGACCGCGCGAACTCCACCAGCGCGGCGTCAAGCTCGCGGCGGGTGGTGGCGAGCACGTGCTTGCCGTTCTGCTCGCCGGGCTTGCTGTACTCCATCGTGAAGGCGCGGCCGCCCGGGCTTATCACGCGCATGCTGCTGAGGCGGCGCGCTCCCGCCCGTTCGACCGCATCGAGCGCGCCGATACGCGCCAGGACCGCCTCGGTCTCGGGGCTGGTGTACTCGCCGCAGGCCTTGTCCCGGGGGAAAGCGGCACGGTCGAGCAGGGCGACACGATATCCGCGCCCGGCGAGCAAGGCCGCCGTGGCCGAGCCTGCGGGGCCGGCGCCTATTATCACCGCGTCATAGGGCCGCGAGCGCGCCATCGGTCAGTCCCTCTTGCCGTTCCCGACCACCGCGACCCGCCAGAACGGGTGCCGGTAGACGTGTACGCATAGGCCTGCGCGCTGTGCCATCCTCCGCAGCTCGGCGGGAGTGAACGCGCGGCTGACCGATGCAGGCCCGTCGTGCCGGGTCAGCCGGTTGGTGGTGGTGAAGTGGGCGAGCACCCACGCCATTATCCATGCCCCGCGCGAGCGGAAGATGTCATTGATGATGAAGCCGAGGCGCCCGATACGCGCTATCTCCGGCATGGCGGCGCACGCCTGCTTCACGCTCAGGTGGTGGAACGCCAGCGAGCAGACCACCACGTCGAACGACCCGGGGGCGAATGGCGGGCGGGCGGCATCGCAGGCCAGGAACGTTATCCGGTCGCCGAAACCAGCCTTTTCTATTCGCGCCCTCGCTATCTTAAGGACCTCGGGGCTGATGTCGGTCGCCACGAACCTGATGTCGAGGCCGCGGCGCTCGGCCCATCGGCACAGCTCCTCGGGGATGTCGGCCGAGCCGGTGCCAAGATCAAGGATGCGAAGCTGGTGGCCCGGCGGCCAATCACCCATAAGCCGCTCAAGGTGGTGTTTTACCACCCAGGTGCCCAGTCCAAAGATATTGGCGCGCCGGATGTCGCGCAGGGTGTGCTCGAGGTCGCGGTGGCTGGCCTCTCCCGCGTGGTCGAGCAGCTCGTCAACCTCGCGGTATGGGGGGGTGGCAAACAGGCGCATAGGGGATTGTACGTTTGCTACGATCCGCTGTCAACGCCCGCTCGACCGGTGGGCTCTCGGCCGAGCCAGTGCAGCGCCTCCCGGCGCGCTCCCTCGACGTCGTCTTGCGCCAGCGTGCCGCGCCTTACCATGCCCTCAAGGTGATCCTTCAGCCTGCCGATCCACTCGCCCGGCTCCCGTCCAGTAAGCGCCATGAGCGCCTCCCCGTCCAGCGGTGACCGCGGCTCGGCGCGCTCGGCGGCCGCCTCCATCGCCTCTTCCTCCTCAAGGCGGCGGGCGTGCGCTTCCAGCGAGTCGATCACCCACAACCCGCGGTCTATCGGCTCGGGCAGGTAGCCGCGCAGGTCGGCCCGCGCCAGGGCGAGCATGTCCCGCCAGCCCTCAGGTCCCCGCCCTTCCTCCGCTTCGGCCCGCAGGCGGCGCACGGCCGAATCGGTCCATTCCACGTTATACGAGATCGGCCTCATGTGCAGGCTGACGAGGCGCGTTACCTTCTCAATCAGGTCTGGCGGCTCATCCGCGGCCTGCATGATCTCGGGTGTCATTACGGCACCGAATTTGTCGTGCTCGAAGAAGCGCGAGCGCCCCTCGGGCGTCTCGATGTAAGTGGGGCCTTTGCCTATGTCATGCAGCAGCGCGGCCCAGCGCAGCACGGGCTCAGGCTCGATGGCGTCGACCACCTTGAGCGTGTGTACGAAGGCATCGTCTCGGTGCGCGGGCGCCTGGCTCACGCCGATCAGCGCGTGCAGATCGGGCATGATCTCGCGCAGCTGGCCGGTGCGCGCCCACCGCACGAAAACGTCGGACGGGCGAGCGGACATAAGAGCCTCGCGCACAGTCGGCTCCGGGCCTTCCGGGACGGTCTCCTCACGCTTTCGCCTGCCGAACAGCCGAAACATCTTGCCCGACTACGCGGCCGGCCCCGCGACGATGTGGTCGCGCGGCTGCTCCCCGGTGGTCTTGCCTATCATCTTGTCTGCCGCCGCTTCGGCCATCGGTGGAGTGCCTCCCAAAAGGATAGATATGCCGACGGGAGGGCTCGGGTAAGCCCTCCCGCACAGGTAGCAATACGCAAGCCCGCGAGCCTCGGTTTTCCGTATGCGAGTTCTCGCCGCAGCGCTAGCGGCATACCTCCTGGTGCAGCCGTTCCCTGGCGGTAGGACTGATGTCGCCAAGGACCTCTACGAAGCAATCGACGAAGGTATCGCCGTAGTCTTCGAGCAGAGCGTGAATGATGCCGGTTACGACGTATCGCTCAAAATCGGACTTGCGGAGTGCGGGCGCGTACACGTAGCTTGACGACGACTTGTCCTGGGTCAGGATGTTCTTCTTCGCCAGGCGGCTCATGGTCGTCATGACCGTCGTGTAGGCGATATCCTTCTTTTCGCGCAGCTCCTTGTGAACCGCGCTCACCGTGGTGTGGCCTTGTTCCCACACCACTTCCATTATCTCGGCCTCGAGGGGACCGAGCACTTTGCTCGATTTCCCCGAAGCCGGGTTGAAGCGAAACTTAATGTCGCTTGTTGCGTTCATTATGATCTCCTGATTTCCGCTGCGGTCCGGACTTATTAGGCCCTATGCGATATGTACTCCGGGTATTTGACAAAAAGGGCAATGTCACCGGCCAGCACCATTCTACCACGAAGTACGAATTCTGTCACCCGCGGTAGTACGCTCGCAATAGTCGTACGGTTTTACGCAGGACTGCAAGCGCGAGCGCAGGCCGCACAAGTAAGAGGAGTCCGCACCGGCGAACTCCTCCCAACCAGACCGATAGACTGACTGAAGCTCAGCGCGGCTCGTCGGTGTTGTCGCCCAGGCCGCGCGGGTCGGCGGTGCCGGGCAGGTTGGTTCCCTCGGACTCCTGCGGAGCGTCCGCGTCAACCCCGGTGGTGCCCGAGCCTTCGGGCGCGGTATCGGACATGCCGCCGCGGGTCACGCTCTCCCCGTAGCCGGGCGATGCTTCGTAGATGTCGCGAGCCTCGCGGTCGCGCTGGACGGGAGCTTCGTCAAGCCCTGCGTCCGAGTAGCGGGTCTCGGCGGGCAGCGTGCGCTCGTCGCCTTCGAGCACCTCCCGGTCTCCCGAGCCGCGGCCTCCGATGTCGTATGCCTTGGTGTCGGGCGTTGCGCCCCTGAAGTCGTCGTCGCGCTGTGCGGCTTCCTCAGCCTGCGACCCTGTGCCGATTGTCGAGCCGGAGACGCCGTAACCGGTTGTCACGGGTGTGCCCGCCGTGCCCAGCGCCCCTGTGCCGGGGTCTATCGCGTCTTCGGTGCCGGTGAAGGTGGACGGGTCGCGTCCTGCCTCCTTGGTGTGGTTGTCGTCCATTGTGCTGTCCTCCATTCGCTCGGCGGCCACAACGACCTCGCCTGCAGGAATGTCAGAAGCACGCTCCGGGCCATCGTAGTCGGGCGAGTGCTCCAGCGATGTACCCGCGGCCGTTACGGTGTCGTCGGCGTACTCTACGGCTGCGGGAGAATATTCGACCGCGGCCGGCGCGGCGTCTACGACCTTGTCGATTGGCGGCTCGTCTTGCGGCGAGAAGCTGCCCACCAGGGCACCGATGAGCGCGCCGATGCCCGCCCCGGCCGCGATACCGCCAAGCACGCTCGCCAGCACGCCGGAGCCGGTGAGCGGGCCGATCACAGGGACGTCGGTCATCTGCGCCCCCACGATCCAGCCGATTACGGCGCCCATCAGTCCCCCTATCACGGCGCCAACCGCGCCGCCCCCCGCGACGTTGCCCTGTGCCATTAGATCGCTCCCCCGGCGCCGCGACTAAATCGCGCGCCTCGCGTCTGCTTACCGGGCGACGCCCGGCACGCGCCATTTTACTCCCCGGTGTGGAACCAGTCCAGCCCCGGGCGTGTTATCCGCTATAATACCGGCCATACCACGTACGAGGTGCCCTTTGCACTCCGTTCAGTTCGCCGTGTCCTTCGTCCTTGGCTGCGGTGTGGGGCTATTCGTCGCAGGATTGCGCCCAGGAGGCATCCCACCCCATTACGGGTGGGCACTGCTGGCGTGCGCGGCTCTGGCAGCGCTTGCCGGGCTTGTGGGCAGGCCGTCGGGCCGAGCGCTCGCTGCAGCGGGGGTGGTGTCCTCGGTGCTTTTCGGCGCCGCCCTCACGCTGCTGGCGCACCCGCCGCTCACGCCGTCAAATCTCGCCTGGTATAACGGTGCCGCGGGTAAGGAGCCCGTCACCGTCCTCGGCGAGGTGGCCGCCGCGCCCGTCCCCACCGACCGCAGTCTTAGGGTACGCGTCAGCGCGCGGCAGCTTGCCTTGCCCGGCGAGCCGCCTCGGGAGGTGTCGGGCGACTTGCTGGCCGTGCTGCCGCGCTACCCCGAGTACAGCGAGGGTGAGAGGCTGTCGGTAACCGGCGTGCTTACCGCCGCCCCGTCGTTCGGCACCTTCGACTACGCGGGCTACCTCGCACGGCAGGGCATCGGCTCGTACATGACCTTCCCGAAGGTGCGGCCGGCAGGGGTTACCGGCGAAACGGGGCCGAGCAGGCTCGTGTCGTCGCTGCGTGGCAGGGCGGCCGCGGCCCTCAGGCGCCACCTTCCCGAGCCGCAGGCGGCGGTCACGGTCGGCGTGGTGACGGGCGACCGCTCGTCCATGTCGCGGGAGGTCCTGGACAGCTTCAAGGTAAGTGGTACCTACCACCTACTCGCGATTTCGGGACAGAACATCGCATTACTTGTCGGAATCGTCATGCTCGCGTTCGGGCGCGGCGGCCGACGGCGGCCGGCCGTCTGGCTGACGCTGGCGGTAATCGCGCTGCTGGCGGGGTATGCTGCGTTCACGGGCGCCGCGCCGTCGGTGGTGCGTGCTTCGGCCATGGGCGCGATCATGCTGCTCGGGCCGGTGGTCGGGAGGCGCTACGACCCGGTGGCCGCGCTGTGCGTCACCGCCGCCTTCATGCTGGCGCTCGACCCGAACCTGCTGCTCGACGCGGGCTTCCAACTCAGCTTCGCGGCCATGGCGGGCATCTCGGCGATCTCGCCCATGCTGATGGCGGCGCTCCTGGCCCGCAGGGTCCCCGCGGTGGTCGCACTGCCTCTCGCCGTGTCGCTCGGCGCGCAGGCAGCGTCGGTGCCCCTCGGTGCGATGTGGACCGGGCAGGTCTCGCTCGTCTCACCGCTCGCGACCCTGGCGGGCGACCTCGCGCTCGCACCCCTCATGATCGCCGGAATCTTGACTGCTCTGCTGGACCTGATTGGGCTTGGTGCGGTGGCCGCGATCCCGGCAGCCGCTGCCTGGGCGAGCGCGGGCTGGCTGCTCGAGTCAGCGCGGCTCTGGGCGTCGGTGCCTGGCGCCTCGGTTGGCGTCGATGTCCCGCCTGCGGTAGCTGTCGTGTACTACGTAACCCTGGCGTTGTGCCTGCGGCTTGCGTTGTTGCGCCGGGCGGGCCGCCCCGTCGAACGCATGACGGTGGTGCGTTTCGCGCTCGGTGTCGCGGCGGTGGGCGTGTGGGCCGCGGCGTTCGCGATGTTGTTCCGCTAGCGGCTACTACCCATCTGGGAGGAAAGTACCGTCCCGAACGGGGTTGTTGAGCGCCTCCTATTCGGTATAATCGAGTACCGGCACCGTTACCCGCACAGTGGAGACAGCTACTCATCCGCATGAAACACCATAGTCGCCTTGCGCGCCTGCTATGCGCGCTTGTCCTCTTCTCGCTGCTTCCGGCCTCTGCACCGGGAAGTACCCGCGCGGCCGAAACGGCCAATCTCAAGGGCGCGTTCGGCGTCGCGGGCGTGATGCGCTGGCCCAACTGGGGCTCGTTCAGCCAACCCATTGACGCCTTCCAGCAGACCGGGGCAACATGGGTGCGCGAGGACTTCGCCTGGGGCCTGATACAGCCCGCGCCCGACCGCTGGGAGTGGACGGCTACCGACCGCATCGTGGGCAACCTGCACGACCGTGGGGTCAACGTCCTGGGCATCCTGTCGTACTCCGCAAGCTGGGCGACGCCGACCAAAGAGGACGACGGCTCGCCCGTGTCGATGTACCCACCCGACCTGAACACCTTCTACCATTACGTGCGCATCGTGGTGTCGCGCTACAAGCACGCGGTCCGCCACTGGGAAGTCTGGAACGAGCCTGACAACAACCTCTTCTGGAAGCCCGCCCCCAACCCGAAGGAATACGCTGCCTTGCTGAAGGTGGCCCACAAGGCCATCAAGGAGGTCGACCCGTCGGCCCAGGTGCTCACCGGGGGCGTATCGGGCAACGCCGTTCCGTACCTCGACGAAGTCATGGCAGCGGGCGGGCGCGACGCCTTCGACATCCTGGCCATCCACCCCTACGCCGTGCCCCTCTCGCCAGAGCACGCCCGGCAGGAGAGCCGCCCCGAGGTACACAAGATCCTCGAGGTCGAGCTTACAAAGTACCGGGCCTTCCTCCAGCGCCACGGCCTCAACCGCCCCATCTGGGTGACGGAGATCGGCTGGCCGTCGCGCGACTGGGGCCTCGACGCGAGCGCACAGGCTGACTACCTCGCCCAGGCTTACGGGCTGCTGCTGTCCAGCGGGCTGGTCGAGCGGGTGTTCTGGTACAGCTTCAAAGACCAATCGGCAGACCCACACAACACCTGGGGCCTGATCGGCTGGGGCGCGGGGCAGACCGACCTCGCACCACGCAGGCCTGCCTTCTCGGCCTACGCCACGGCCGCCCACTTGCTCGGCGGCACTACCTCCGGCGGCAGGCTACAGTTGGGCGACTACCGGGTCGTTTTGCCCTTCGAAGAGGCGGGCACGTGGGCGCGCTCGACTCACAGCCAGGGGCTGTTCGCCGTGTCGGGCGAGGTGAAGCACGGAGGGGCGGGCGCGGGCAAGCTGCAGTACAACTTTGACGGCACTAGCCAGGCGGTGGACTTCGCGCCACCGGCCCCGGTGGTACTGCCCGGCAACCCGACCAGGCTCGGGCTGTGGGTGCTGGGCGACGGCTCGGGCAACTACCTGAGCGCGTGGCTGCGCGACCGCGACGGCGAGCTTTTCAAGGTGAGGTTCGGCAGTGTATCGGGCGCGGCCGACGGCTGGCGCTACTACGAGTCGCGCCTCGACAACTACTACTTCGGCTGGGAGCGCGCCCTCGGCGACCCGGCCAACGGCAAGCCCGACGCGCCGCTGTCCTTCGTCAGCTTCCGGCTTGAGAACACACCCGACTTGCCGCCGGGCAACGGCACCATCTTCGTTGACGACCTGCAGACCTGGGAGGGGCCTGACGTGACCGCGGTTCGCTTCAACGGGCACGATGGCTCGGCGGTCGATGTGCTGTGGTCGCAGCACGGCGCGACGGCCGCACTTTCGACTGCCTCGGAGTCTGCGGAGGTGTATACGCGTGACGGTGCGAAGTCCGACCTCACGGCGAAAGACGGCGCGCTTACGCTCAAGCTGACCGACAGCCCGACGTACGTGATACACAAGCCGGGCAAGGCGGCCAGGGCCGTTGGCACGGTGCCCGTGGTGGCGGCGCCGGAGGGGTCGTCGGCGCTCTGCCTTGCGACCGCCCGAGTGGCCGACCAGGGAGGGGCCACCAACCGTTTCTTCCCCGAGACCGGGCACAACGTATGGGGCGCGTTCCGCGAGTTCTGGGAGCGCAACGGCGGCGTGCGCGTGCTCGGCTACCCGCTCACCGAGGTGTTTGAGGCCCCGCTGGAAGACGGCAAGCCGTACAAGCAGCAGTACTTCGAGCGCGCCCGGCTGGAATGGCACCCCGAAACGCCGGGCAACAACGTGCAGCTAGGTCGTCTCGGTGTGTGGGCGGCATCGAAGGTGAACGTGCAGGCGGCGCGCACCGAGCCTGTCCCGGGCGGCATGACCTTTCGAGAGACCGGCCAGACGTTGCGTCTGTTCCAGGCGTGGTGGAGCGCAAACGGCGGCCTGCCGGTGTACGGGTTCCCCGTGTCGCCCGAGCTGCAGGAGAAGAACGAGGCAGACGGCAAGGTGTACACGGTACAGTACTTCGAGCGCAACCGTCTGGAGAACCACCCTGAGCACGCCGGCACGCCCGGCGAGGTCATGCTCGGCCTGCTTGGCACTGAATTCGTACGTGCGGCCGGCTGCCGGTAGGACGATTCCGGGTCGTCGGACGACGTTACTGCCCCTTTCCTTGCGGCCCCCAGTATGGTAGGATGCACGGCGCGCGACTGTCCCCAGGGCGTCCCGCGACAGGCCGTGGAGCAGTCACACCGATGGCAGATCACCCCAACCCCACCCGTGTACCCATCGTCGATTCGCACGCCCATCTCGACTCCGATGACTTTTCGGGCGAGGTCGGCGAAATCGTTGCGCGGGCTGAGGATTTCGGGCTAGTTGGGATTGTTACCATCGGCATCGAGCCTGGGGACTGGGATGGTTGTCTGGCTCTGGCAGGGCAGCACGAGATTGTACACACCGCGCTCGGCATTCACCCCAACAGCGCCGGCCAAACCACGGACGAGACGCTTGCGCGCCTGGAAGCTCTTTGCAGAAACGGCGAGGGGAAACGCAAGGTCGTGGGCATCGGAGAGACGGGGCTGGACTACTACCGCGAATACGTGCCGCACGACGTGCAGCGGCGCTCGTTCAGCGCGCACCTGGCCCTGGCTCGCGAGCTTGACCTGCCGGTCATCATCCACAATCGCGACGCGCACGAAGACATCCTGGACATACTCAAAGCGGAAGGCAAGGGCACGCGAGGCGTGATGCATTCGTTCTCGGGCGACGTGGAGTACGCGAGGCGGTCTCTCGACATCGGCTACATGGTCTCGCTTGCCGGGCCGGTTACGTTCCGCAAAGCCGAAGACAAGCACATGGTGGCACGGTACGTGCCGCTCGACAGCCTCCTAATCGAGACCGACTGCCCCTACCTGACGCCCGAGCCGTATAGAGGGAGGCGCAACGAGCCCGCCTACGTTGCGTATACCGCACGGGCTATCGCGGCTCTGCGGGGCGTGTCGTTTGAAGAGGTAGCAAGGGCCACAACCGCGAACGCAGCCCGGTTGTTCAGCATCGTGCCGGTCGAAGCGCCGAGCGCGCAAGGAGGGGCGACAAGGTGATCAACCTCTGGCAGCTCCAGGTCTTTCTCGACGTAAACGAGACGGGCAGCTTCTCAGCGGCGGCCACCAAGCTCCACATGACGCAGCCGGGCGTAAGCCAGCAAATACGTTCGCTCGAAACGTACCTCAACGTCAAGCTCTTCGTTCGGCGAGGCCATGGGGTCGAATTGACGGCCGCGGGCCAGAGCCTGGTCGAGCCTGCGCGGCGGCTCATCGCCCTTTCGCAGGCCACCGAGGACGCGCTCATCGCGCGCCGCGGGGAGGTCAGCGGCCGCATCAGGCTCGGGTGCGCGCTGCCATCCGGCATGTACGTGCTGTATCCATGGCTGGCCGAGTTCCGCGACAAGTACCCCGACGTGACCGTGCAAGTTGAGCAGTTGGAGCCGGGGCCGCTGCTGGGCTCGCTCAGAGCGCAGGAGCTTGACGGCGGCCTTGTGCTCGGAAGGATGCGGGGGCGAGGGCTGCAGCACCACAAGCTGTTCGAAGACCCCGTGTCGCTGATAGTGCACCTTAGCCATCCCTGGGCCTACCAGGGTCAACTGGGGCGCGCAGCGGATGGGAACGGCGCGGCGGCCGACGACGGCTGGGCACCTGCGGTGAAGCTGAACATGCTGACCGACCAGCCGCTGGTGCTGGAGCACGGGATCGGTGAGAGCCGTAGCGACGCCCGCCGCGCGCTCACCGACGCGCTGGACGACCGCGGCCTGAACACGCGCGACCTGCGTATCGTGATGGAGGTGCCGACGCCGATGGCCGTGGCTTGTGCCGTGGCGCAAGGGATCGGGGTCGGGATCGTGCCTCAGTCTATCGCACGCTTGATGGTGGGACAGGTGGTGCCGGTGCGCATCGAGGGCTTCAGCCTGTCGCAGCACGCCTACCTGATCAACGACCGGAAGGCGATGCCCACGCCCGCGACGGTGGCGTGGTGGAAGTTCATCGCGGCCAAGACGGGGCAGGCGACGCCCCCATCGGAACCGGCCGAGGACGCCCTACGCCAGGCGGTCGCTCCCCTGAAGGAGATCGCCGCCGCGGCCGTGCGGAGCTAACCCCTCGCCATCTCGTTTGCGCGGAAGCCGAACACCTGGGCGAAGCGCCGGGCGAAAGCGGCCTTGACCTCGGGCATCGCGGGGGCCTGTCCCGCGACGCGCTCGATGGAAGTCACGCCCTTGTCGGTGATGCCGCACGGCACGATGCAGCCGAAGAAGCGCAGGTCGGGCGCGACATTCAGCGCGATGCCGTGGGTTGTGATGCCGCGCCCGTCAACGCGCACTCCGATGGCTGCGATCTTCTCCGGCCCCGCCTCTGACGCAACCCACGCACCGCTATATCCTTCCAGAGTATGTGCGTCGATTGCGAAATCGGCTAATGTGCCAACTAGCACCGCCTCCAGAGTCCGAACGTAGCCGGGGTAGTCGATCTTCGGCGCCGCGTTCAGCAGGTTGATTATTGGGTAGGCCACGAGCTGCCCAGGTCCGTGGTAGGTCACGTCGCCGCCACGGTCCACGTCGAGCACGACTATGCCCTCTCGCTGGAGCACGTCGTCGGTCGCGAGGATGTGGTCGCGGCCGCCGCGCCGCCCGCAGGTGTAGGTGTGCGGGTGCTCGAGGAGCAAGAGGGTCTCGCGGCGCGCGCCCGCGGCTACCTCCGAAGCGATTTTATTCTGCAGGTCCCAGCACTCCGCGTAGGGGACCACACCCAGGTCGATTACGTCGAGGTCGCGGAGCGGCGTGCCCGCTGCCGCGGCGTAGGGCGCTCGGATTGCGCTGCCGGTTGCCAATTTAACTCTCCTCCGAACGCAAGGAGGGCACAGCAAGCAGGCCATGCCCTCCCAGGTAACACTTTGCTGTCGGGCGCGCTATGCGGTCGCCTGCTGCACCTGCTCGTGCGCGTGGTATGAGGAGCGAACCAGCGGGCCGCTCTCCACGTGCTTGAAGCCAAGCTCGCGGCCGATTTGCTTCAGCTCCTTGAACTCGGCGGGGGTGTAGTACTTCAACACCGGCAGATGGCGGAACGACGGGCGAAGGTACTGGCCGATGGTAACGATGTCCACATCGTGGGCGCGAAGATCGCGCAGCACCTGGACGACCTCGTCCCACTCCTCGCCGAGGCCGACCATCAGGCCCGACTTGGTGAGCACGCCGCCCGACGGGTCCATCTCTCGCGCCTTCTGCAGTAGCTCAAGCGAACGCTCGTAGCGGGCCTGGGGGCGCACGATGTAATAAAGGCGCGGGACCGACTCGATGTTGTGGTTCAGGATCTCGGGACGGGCGTCCATAACTAGCTGCAGCGCCCACCACACACCTTTGAAGTCGGGGATAAGCACCTCGACCGAGCAGTCGGGCGAGTACTCGTGGCTGCGGCGGATCA
>DASTEB010000098.1:0-5191 GCA_035710025.1 Chloroflexia bacterium | reverse complement strand
CCCGACGGCGGTCGTGGCAAGCACTACGGTGTTCGCCAAGCCGGAGGTCGCGCAGAACCTCAGCGGCAAGATCGCCGAGGCCCGGCTCAAAGGATACGAGGGCGAAAGTTGTCCCGAGTGCGGCCAGTTCACCATGGTGCGTAACGGCACCTGCATGAAGTGCGATTCGTGCGGCTCGACCAGCGGTTGTAGCTGAAAGGTCGGGCTGCGGGTTACACTGGGGGGCGCACCGAAACGTGCGCCCCTCGCCATTTTTGCCGATGGAAGCAGTAATCTTCACAGGCATACAGGCGTCGGGTAAGAGCACCTTCTACAAGGAGCGCTTCTACGATACGCACGTGCGCATCAACCTGGACATGCTGCGCACGCGCAATCGCGAGGCGATACTCGTGCAGGCCTGCTTCCGGGCGAGGCAGCCATTCGTCGTAGACAACACGAATCCGACGCGAGCCGACCGCGCTCGCTACATCGGCCCCGCGAAAGAAGCCGTTTTCCGCGTGGTGAGCTACTACTTCGATGTCGATTTGCGCGAGTCGATCCAGCGAAACGCGCAGAGGGCGGGCAAAGCGCGCATTCCCGTATTCGGGATACACGGGACGCAGCGGAAGCTTGAGGCTCCCTCTCCCGACGAGGGCTTTGACGAGATTTACGTCGTCAGGATCCGTCCTAACGGCGGGTTTGACGTGGAGAAGACATTTTCGAGGGTATCGCCGGAAGGCTGACGGGCAAATCGGTCCTGAGCCCCTTGATTGCCTGTGCCTCTTCGGCTATTCTATCCGGAATGAAAAAGCACGAATTGCTCGACCTGATGAAGGCGGCGGACGACAAGTTGGAGCGGTTGTTCTCCCAGATTCCCGCTTCATTTATCGAGCGGCCCGGCGTTTACGGCGAGCTTTCGCCCAAGGATGTGTTGGCGCACATCGCGGCGTGGCAGCAATTGGAGACCAACTGGCTACGCGACTCGCTGTGGGGTCGGGGCGCGGTGCGATTCGCTCCCGGATTCGAGGTGAGCCTTGACACGCCGGAGGACGAGGTTGAGGGCGTGCAAAACAGGCTGAACGAGTACGTTTTCGAGCAGAACAAGGACAGGCCGTTCGCCGAAGTCCTGGGCGACTACCGCCGAACCTACCGGGAGCTTACCTCGACTATCGAGCAGATGTCGGACGAGGATCTGAACGACCCCAAGCGTTTCGAGTGGTGGCGCGGCGAGCCTGTCTGGTCGTCAATAGCCGGCAACAGTTACGCCCACGTCGAGGAGCATCTGGTGGTACTGAGCGACTGGCTGAGGTCTACCGCCGAATAGGGAGTGTGTTATGCACGCGGACAGATGGGGCTACGCACCTGTCGAGCACGGCGAGCTGTATTACGAGGTGAGCGGCACCGGCCCGGCCCTCGTGTTCATACACGCGGGCGTAGCCGACCACACCATGTGGTCGGCGCAGGTGGAGGAGTTCGCTCGCGACCACACCGTGGTGACATACGATTCGCGCGGATTTGGGCAGTCGCGAACCGAAGACACATCCTTTTCGAACAGGCAGGACGTGGCCGACCTGATGAAGCACCTGGGCATTGAGAAGGCTGTGATCGTGGGTTGCTCGCGAGGCGGGCAAATCGCTCTGGATTTCGCTCTCGAGTCGCCGGAAAAGGTAAGCGGGCTGGTGTGGGTTTGCGGCGGGGTCAGCGGCATGGACGAGGCGTTTACGCCGGACGAATCGCAGTGGTTCGCGCAGCTTGAAGAATTGTGGGCCGCCCAGGACTGGGAAAGGTTGTCAGACCTTGAGACGCAGACGTGGACCAACGGGGTAGGACAGCCGGCCGACCGTACCCCACCGGCGATGCGGGCCCAGGTGCGGGCGTGGGTATACGACAGTTACACTCGCAAGGACGGCGAGTCGTCGCCCAGAGTGTTGCAGCCGCCCGCGGCCGGTCGGCTCGGCGAAGTCAAGTGCCCGGTGCTGGTGCTGGTCGGTGACCTTGACACGACGATCGTTCGAGCGGCGGCCGATCTGCTGGCCTCGTCGTTGCCTGATGCACGCAAAGTGGTGTTCAGCAACGCGGCTCACCTGCCGAACCTGGAGCAGCCTGTCGAGTTCAACGAGACGGTTCGAGCATTTCTCGAGGAGCACAAGCACTAGGCGCCATTGAAGGGAGCGGGGTGCTGTGCACAATCACGGCAAGGAAGTGCTTGACTTCCGCCTGATTGCGCAGTGTGGGGCGACGTTCGGCGGCAATCCACAGTCGCGGGTGCGTTTTCCACACCTCTTTCGCACCGTCCCCACATTGTACGCACAAGTGCCGGACCCCATGCTATGATGTCGCATATAGACGGCGGAAGTCCACGATTCGGCGGCGTCACGGACCTGCTGTTATGGTCCGGCGGGACGCATGGCGGGCAGCCAGGAGAAATGCAATGCTACAGGCCTCACCCTCGACCCTCCCTTCGATCACCGACCTTTTGACCCGCGGCAAGCAGGCCGCGATGTCGGGCCAGCGCGACCTTGCTCGCGAGATGCTGGCATACGTGGTGTACCTCGAGCCGGCCAACGCGGACGGTTGGCTGTGGCTGTCGGGGGTGGTTGACTCGCCCGAGCAGGTGCGCTACTGCCTGGAGAGGACGCTGCGGATAGAGCCGCACAACCAGCGCGCGCTCCGGGGCCTGGAGTGGCTCGACGCGCGCCAGCGAGAGATCGACGAGGCGCGGGCTGCGGCGGAGCGGGTGAAGCCGTACTGGCAGACCACGAGGCCCAAGCCGCTGCTAAACTTGGTGAAAAAGAACGCCGAGGAAGCGCAGGGCATGGCCGCGACGGGCGAAACCGCCTCGTCGTCCCGCCCGATGGCAAGCTGGACGGCGATTTCGGCTTCGATCCCTAACTCGCGTACTGCCCGCTCGAACGCCCCTACCATGCCGGTGTCGGCCGAGACACTGGCGAAGTTCTCCTCCGAGCTGTCGGCTGCCCCGGTGAAGGACCCTGTGTACAGGGACGAAGTGCTGGCCGCGGACGACGACCTCGCGCCGAGGTTTGTGACCGGCACTGCCATCAGCCACCTGTGGCACGCCGTCGAGAAGGTCACGGGCGCGCCGGCCCTCGAGACGATGCTGAAAACGTCAGGACTGTCAGACCTTGTCGGGTACTTCCCGGAGGCCGACGAGACGCCGGCGATCAACTACACCCGCTTCAGCGCGTTCGCCGAGGCGATGGAGGAGTTCTACGGCCCGGCGGTGGAGGCGATGGAGCTGCGGGTCGGGCGCGAGATGTTCCGGCAAGAGTTGAACATGAAGGGCAAGATGCTCGCGGCAAAGGGGATCTCCTTCAAGCTGATGTCGCCGGAGCGTAAGCTGCACACTATGCTGATGGAACTGGCCGACGCGCATGCACGCATGGGCATGGAGTCGTTCTTCGAGGAGCGCGAGGGCGGCTACCTGTTCGTGATAGAGACCTGCCCCTACTGCTTCGGCAGGTTGACCAATGCCCGCTGCTCGGTCACGAAGGGGTTCCTTCTGGCGGGCATCGAGTGGGCCACGGGACGTACTCTTGAGATAGACGAAGTGTCGTGCCGCGGCCTTGATGAGCCTTACTGCGGGTACTGGGTACCCTCGTAGTCTGGAAAGTACATCGGCGGCCCGCACCGCCGTAACCTCTACGCCCACACACGGCACAACCGGCCGTAACCGCCGGTTGTGCTGTGCCAATTCCGGGCAACCAGCGCGCGGTCCGCTCGTTACACTTCCATACACAATTGCGGTCCCGCTGTGGACCGGCGCTATATGCCCGCGGGCCCCGCACCGCAAACACCTCCGCAGGCGATTGCCATGAAACACCTTAGACGCCACCACCACATCGCCCTTACGCTGGTGCTCTTGCTGAGCATGCTTTTCGTGCCCTCGCACGACGCCTTCGCCCAGGACAAAGAGCCGCCCCCTCCCGTGCCGACCGAGGAGGCCCCGCCCCCACAGCCGCCCGGCACGCCCGAAGAGGGGCCGCGCCCTCAGGCAAACCGTGAGCCGTCGTGGGTCGCGCCGAGAGGCGGTAAGCCCTTCTTCGTCATCGGGGCCAACTACGAGGGTCCGGTTGACCAGGCCTGGATGATGTGGGAGGACGACAAGTTCGCCCCCGACCGTATCGCAGCCGACTTCGACAGGGCGCGGTCCATCGGGATAAACACGCTGCGCATCTTCGTGCAGCGGCCGCTGCGCGACGACATCGATGGGGGCGACTTCTCCAAGCTCGATACGGTCATGCGGCTGGCGCGTGAGCGAAGCCTGTGGATCATCCTGACGTTCACCGATTGGCCGGAGCCTGACCTCGCGAAAGCCGCCGACCTGAACCGGCGCATCGCGGAGCACCTGGCCGGGGATCAGGGCCTCCTCGCCTACGACGTGAAGAACGAGCCTCAGTTCAGCGACATTGTCGGAGCCATCTTCCCGCCCGGCATGTCGGTGCCGTTGCAGACGCCCGACCTGATCGCGACGTACGGCGAGCGGGTGCCGTGCGCCACCATCGGGGAGTACCGGCGCAAGTCCAACATCATTCCGGGCCGCATGACCGACCAGCAGGCCTGCGTGATGGCGAACTACTACGAACTATTCCGCGACTTCCTGGGCGCCGGCTCGGCCTGGGTGCGGACGCACTCGAACACGACCACACTGGACTATATGGACTCGCCCGATTCGGCGCACTGGGCGCCATTCCTCGCGGCGATTGACGCCACGTTGCTGTCGTGGAACAAAGTGCAGATAGACCCGGTGCGAGCGGCAGACCCCGGGCGGCCTGTCACGGTGGGGTACAGCAACGTGGTGTTCGCTAAGCTGCCGGGCAACCGCGAGATGACCTTCCACAGCATACACAGGTTCACCACGCACGGGTACGCGGGACTGAATGCGACGTTCCTCGTGCTGGACAACCTCAAGCGGACGTTCCACCCGCAGCCTGTGATGCTTGAGGAGTTTGGGTATCCCGGGCAGACGCGCTCGGGAGGCGGCCTGGTGGGCTTCGACCCGCGCACGACTGCAAACCTCGAGTCGGCCATCTGGTCGTACCTTTATGCCAACGGATATGCGGGAGGGGCCAAGTGGATGCTGAACAACTTCCCGCTGGGGTACGACCCGGCGCAGAACACCTACGGGCTGTTCGACAACGAGGGCCGGCCCAAAATCGCGGCGCTCGCGCTTCGCGAATTCGCGTCAATCGTG
>DASTEB010000097.1:0-15279 GCA_035710025.1 Chloroflexia bacterium | reverse complement strand
CCCGGCCGTGAAGCTTTTTGCCGAGCGTGCCGCAGAGGCCGAGCATGATTTTGCCCTGACGACGGAGAACGCCCGGGATGTAGCGACGATTTGCGTTAGTCTCGAGGGCTTGCCTCTTGCGATATAACTTGCCGCGGCGCGCGCCCGGCAGCTTCCGCCGGCGGAGATGCGTGCTGCCTTGAGCGGCCGCCTCAAGCTGCTGACGGCAGGGGCGCGTGACCTCCCCGCTCGCCAGCGCACTCTGAGGGGTGCTGTAGAGTGTAGCTACAACCTGTTGGAAGAAGCGGAACAGCGCTACTTCAGGCGGCTAGGGGTGTTCGTGGGCGGCTACACTGTTGAGGCAGCTAAGGCGGTGGCAGGGGCTGACGACAGTCCGGCAGCGGACACACTCACGAACCTGGAGATGCTTCTTGACAAGAACCTGATCACTCGGCACCAGGGCGGATTGCGGCGGCTCGGTATGCTGGAAACACTGAGGGAGTATGCGCTGGAGCAGCTTGCCGCCCGGGGCGAAGAGGAGGAAACGCGGGACCGGCACGCGCACTATTACCTGAACTTCGTCAAGGAGGGAGGGGAGCACTACGCGGGAACTGAGGTCGTGTCGTGGGTCCACCAGGTTGCTGCAGAATACACTAATATACGCGAGGCGATGGCATGGTTTTTCGGAGTGCAAGGGCGGCAAGAGGGTAATGAATGGGCAATGCTCCAAAGAGGCAGTCCACATATCGGGGGAAGTGAGAGAGAAAAAGCAGGAAGCGACGAGGAACTTGTGCGCATAAAGCTCGGCACTGACCTATGTACTTCCTTGTTCCCGTTCTGGGATGCTCAACACTACTTGGGCGAGGCTCGCGCCTGGTATACACTTGCAGCCGAGAGGATTGCCCCGTTCGCACAGGCACCGGACAACCCCGATCCCCCCGACTCAGAGTGGGGTTCGTCTGAGATTACCAGGGCGCATAAGATTTCGCCTGAATTAGCTGCGATATGGGCCAGGATGCTTGCCGGGGCAGGGGCCATGGCGTATTACCAGGGCGAGTACGACGCAACGCGCCGCCTCAATGAAAAAGCGCTGGCAATACGCCGGGAGATAGGAGACAGAAATGGCATTGCCGCGTCTTTGAACAATCTTGGCATTGCGGCCATGGATCAGGGGGACTACCTGGCGGCGCATGACTACCTGTCGGAGAGCCTTGGCATAGCGCGGGAATTGGCAATACCCTGGAAGATTTGCGCGGCCCTGGGCAATCTCGGCATCACGGAGACCAGGCTGGGGAATCTGGACGCAGCGCGCTTGCACCTTAAAGAGAGTCTTGTTATAGCCCGCGAAGCAGAAGATATCCAGCGCACCGCTGACGCGCTTACTAACCTCAGCGTGGTTGCACGCTTTCAGGGCGATGTCGGCGAGGCGCGAAGATATCTTGATGAAGCACACCTCATTTACAGGCAACTGGGGCATAAATCAGGTATCATCCAGGTTTTGATCCAGCTAGGTTTCGTAGCCCGAGATGAGAACCACTTCGATCAGGCTCGCTCCCACTTATCCGACGCTCTCATTCTTCTCTTGGAGTTGCCAAACAAGGCGCTGATAGCCGATTGCCTGGAAGGTCTGGCCTGGCTGGTGGGCAAGAGAGGGAGCCTGGAGAGATCGGTCAGGTTATTTGGTGCGGCTGAACGCTTGAGGGAGGTTACGGGGGTGCCGCTATCACAGGCTGAACGTGACTATTACACCCAATTTCTGGATACAGCTCGTCAGCAAGTTGACGCGGTGCGGTGGGACACGGCATGGGCTGAAGGGCGCGCCATGAACACGGAACAAGCCGTTGCGTATGCACTGCAGGGGCTCGACTGAGTGAGCGCCCCCATTAAACGGGCGAGGCCGCCCCGGCGCCGGGGCGGCCTCTGCCTCGTGGGTGCCGTGACTTGCTACTTGCCCAGCTGGCCCCTTACTGCACCACCGGGGTATACAGAGTTGTGTACGTTGACGTAGTAGTTCTCGGGGTTCTGGATGATGTCCACGATGAGGTCCCTGTCTACGCCGGTCCTGCAGCCGCTCGATGTTCCGGTGCTGTCTGGTGGTGTGAGCGGCACGACTACGGGGCCGGGCGTGCCGACCGGGGCGGCATGGATGTGCGCACCACTGGCCGGCAGTACGATGTCCTCGACAGCAAGCTCGAAGCACACCTCGCCCTGGCCGGGGTTGAGGGTGAACGACGCGGTGCCGGTGCCGTCGGGGTCGCCGGGGCCTGGCGCTTCCTGCGCGCCGTCCATCTCGGTGAAGAACGGCCGCCCGCCGTCGTCGGCCAGCGCGCTGCCGCTGTATGCTAGCACGCCAACCATCGCCAGGATCGCCACCAGGGCCAACAAGGTATTCTTTCGCATTGTCTTCTCTCCTGTTTGGGGGTGTCTTTCTGCGCCCGTGAATCTGTCCCTCTCCAGGTGCGCCGTAGAGGTCGCGTGGCGCGGGGAGGATGAGAGGAACGCCTGCAAAGAGACCTACGATTGGATGCCTCGGACAGATTTACCCGATATACGTAGTACAATATTACTAATTAGGATAATACTCTCCGTGATACAGGCGGTGCTATAATCTGAGCAGACAATTCGCAAAGGCAGGCGCCCGGCCACTTCTCGCGATCACCAACCGCCGGTGTGATGCGCTTTCCGGGGCAGGGTTGTCAACCTCGTAAGTAGCGCTGTGCGTCACCTAGGGCGCCCGGCGTTTGCACGTGCGCTACCTGCGACTGTAGGGCTACGGAGGGCGGCACTACATCATGGCTGAACCGCTTAGGAACCCGATTCCGGATACCGTGGTGCCGGACGCGTCCGAGCAGCGCGAATCTCGCGAATCCCGCGAGGCGCGCCCGCGTCTGGTCAAAGTACCCACCCGCCCCATGCAGACGAGGCCCCTGCCCATGGTAGGCGGCCTCAATTCACTCGACCGCCTGTCTCGCCTGTACGACATCGTTCGCTCGCTCAACTCGATCATCGAGCTTGACAGGCTGCTCAACCAGATACTCGCCTCGGCGGCTCAGATGGTGGAAGCGCGCGGCGGCTTCCTCATGCTGGCCGACGAGGAGAGCCGCACCCTGCGCTACGAGGTGACCTCGGGCCGCGCATCGTCGGGCCTGAAGGGACAGATCGTGCCCATCGACATGCGCTCGGTGCCGGGCATGGTGGCCTCGCGAGGAGTAGCGTGCACGCTGAACGACGTCACCCGCAGCCCCTATTACCTCCCGCAGAAGAACGCCAACGGCTACACGATAAGAAAGCTGCTGTGCGTGCCGCTAAAAGTGCACGGGCGCGTCACGGGCGTGGTGCAGGTCATCGACAAAGTGTCGGGGGAGGACTTCAACCGCGACGACCAGAAACTGCTCGAGGCGATGGCGGACACCGCTGCCGTGGCTATTGAGAACGTGCGCCTGTACGAGGCCGAGCGTAAGAAGACCGAGTTGCTCAAGAATGCGCTGGACGAGCTACAGCGCACCTACCAGGCGACGGTGCAGGCGCTCACCGGCCTGCTCGACACGCGCGACGCGGCCACCTACGGGCACTCCAACCGCGTGACCGCGCTGGCCCTCAGGCTTGCCCGCGCCGTGGGCATCAACGACCCGCGCCGCCTGCGCACCATCGAGCAGGGGGCGCGCCTGCACGATATCGGCAAGATCGGCGTGCGCGACTCGATCCTGCGCAAGCCCGGGCCGCTGGACGAGGACGAGTGGGAGCACATGCGCACGCACCCCGAGCTTGGCTACAGGATGCTGAAGGACATCGAGTTCTTCCGCGACGCCCTGCCGATCGTGCGCTACCACCACGAGCGGTACGACGGCAGCGGCTACCCGTGCGGGCTGGAAGGGGAACATATCCCGCTGGAGGCGCGCATCTTCGCCGTGGTGGACGCCTTCGACGCGATCATGTCGGAGCGGCCCTACAAGCGCGCCCGCTCATTCGAGCAGGCCATCGCCACGCTGGTCGAGGACAGCGGCAAGCACTTCGACCCCGCGGTCGTGCGGGCGTTCCTGCGCGTGCCTAAAGAAGAGTGGCTGCGCGTCATCAATCGCGCCAACCACGATGACGAGTTATCGCGTCAGCTTGTCACCGGGAAGCTGGATCTGTAATCCCCGGCGCGAGCGCAACGAGCGCCGACAGCCCGGCAACACAAAAAGAGACCCGAACAATCCTCGCGGACCATCCGGGTCTCAGTACTTCGGTGTGCCACGACAGGAGTTAAGCGTATCGAAGGGGTACGAGGCCCCGACGAGCGCCCGGCGAACCGAGCGGCTTTCCTCCGAAAGACCGGCGAGCTTCCCCGCGATCTCGCGACCCCCGTCCCCACCGGGCCAGCCGGTAGAGGATAGTGCTCGCAAGGCCCGAAACCTGGGCTTTCGCCGTCGAAGCGGCTGAGCTTGCGTTTCGCGATCCCTGTAGTTCCGAAGTGATTGCAGTATAAGGTCGTCCCGAGGCCCGGTCAAGCCCCCAACCGGGGGCGTTTTGCACATCCGTCGGGGTGGCTGGAAGGCCTGCCCGTCATGCGTAATACGTGATGCGTAATGCGTAAGGGTGTCGCCCTGGACCATTCCGCACTACCCCTTGTGCGTACCTCCCTTACGCATTACGCATCACGTATTGGTAACGCCTGCCGCCGTAGTGATATAGTGTGAGCGATTACAGAACAGCATAAAGGAGAAATCTACCTTATATGATGCGCAGAATGTGCAAGTCGAAGATACACGGCGCGGTGGTGACCGAGGCCAACCTCCACTACATGGGCAGCCTCACTATCGACCGCGATCTGCTGGAGGCGGCCAATATCGTGCCCTACGAGTGGCTGCACGTGGTCAACGTGAACACGGGCGCTCGCTTCGAGACCTACGCCATCGAGGGGCAGGCCGGCTCGGGCATCATCGGCCTGAACGGGGCCGCCGCCCGCCTGGGCCACCCGGGCGACAAGCTGATCATCATGTGCGCCGCCTCGCTCGCCGAGGAGGAGATCGCCGATTTCCGCCCGCGCCTGGTGTTCGTGGACGAGCGCAACCATATGGTAACGCCCACCGTGGGCGACCGGGCCTGGGACCTCGACAGCCTGGGCGTGGAGAGCGAGATGAACGAGGCGATGCGGGGCGAATAAGCGCCGGACATCGCGGCGGCTCGGAGTCATAAGGAGGCACCACATTGGAACGGCGAAAGCGCGGCCTGCAGACAAGGATGATACACGCGGCGCAGGAGGCCAACGATACCACGGCCGTCAGCCCGCCGGTCTACCAGACGAGCACATTCAAGCTGGCATCGCCCGAAGAAGGGGCCGAACTTGCCGTGGCGGTGGCGCCCACCCACTTCTACACGCGCTACGGCACGCCCAATACCCGCCAGGTCGAGCTATTGCTGGCCGAGCTCGAGGGGTCGGAGTCGGCCCTTGCCGTAGGCTCGGGCGCGGCGGCCGTGACCCTGTCGGTGCTGTCCAACGTGCGGGCGGGCGACCACGTGGTTGCCCAGAGCGCGCACTATACCGCCACGATGACCCTGTTCCAGCACACGCTGGAGCGCTACGGGGTCGAGGTAACGATGGTGGACCAGCGCGATACCGAGGCGTTCGCCCGCGCCATGCGCCCCAACACGAAGGTGCTGTACACCGAGTCGCCCACCAACCCCACGCTGGAGCTGACCGACCTGCGGGCCACCGCCGAGATCGCGCACGGAGGCGGGGCCGTCGCCATCACCGACAATACCTTCGCTTCGTCCTACAACCAGCGCCCGCTCGACCTGGGGTATGACCTCGCGGTACACAGCGCGACCAAGTATCTCAACGGCCACGCCGACGTGACGGCGGGCGCGATGATGGGCTCGCGTGAATTGATCGAGCGGGCGTGGGACTACCTGCGGCTGTACGGCCCGGTGCTGCACCCGATGGAGGCGTGGCTGCTGCGCCGCGGGCTGATGACATATCCCATGAGAATGCGGGCGCACAACGACAACGCCATGCAGGTTGCCCGCTTTCTCGAAGAGCACCCGGCCATCGAGCGGGTGTACTACCCTGGCCTGCCATCGCACCCCCAGCACGAAGTGGCCCGGAAGCAGATGACGGGCGGCTTCGGCGGCATGGTGGCGTTCGAGGTGAAGGGCGGGTTCGACCCGGCCTACCGCCTCATCGGGCGCACCGAGGTGTGTCTGCTGGCCGTCAGCCTGGGCGGCATGGACACGCTCATCACGCACCCCGCGTCGATGATCCACTCGCGCCAGAGCGACGAAGAGCGCGAGGCGGCGGGCATCTCGCCCGGCTTGATCCGCCTCTCGGTGGGCACGGAGGACGTCGAGGACATCATCGAGGACCTCGACCGGGCGCTCCGGCCCTAGATCGGACTAGACGCAGACGGCGGCGCTGCCCAGCAAGCGCATGACCTGGCGGGCGAACAGGCGCTGCCACTCCAGGTTGTGCTCGGCGCGGAAGGCGCGGATGTAAGGTGCGTATACGTCGAGCGTCTCCTGGCTCATGTGCCCGGGCAGGAAAGCCGCGTCGGGCAGCTCGGGGTGCTGCTCGGCGAAGCGGGCTCGGGCCTCGGCCTCGGCCGCGTACACCTCCTGCGGCTTCTCGATGAAGTGCGCGATCTCGTTCCAGCCCTCGTCGAAGAAGGCGAACACCGGGATGGCTCGGTACTTGCCCTCCTTGAGCCAGGCGTCGGCGAGGCGGGGGTTGTGGTCGCGGTAGAACACACGCAGGTCCCACCCGGCGGCCTCGGCCATGCGGGCCATGGCGGGCAGGTAGCGTACCACGTCGCCGCACCAGTCCTCCGCCAGCGCGAGCACGCGCACCGGCCCCGGTATCTCGCGCAGGCACTCGACCTGCTCGGGGTCGAGCGTGAAGTTGCGGTAATTGTCCTCCACCGTCTCGCGGTTCTTGCTCATCCCGCTGACGAACTCTGACATAGTCAGCCCGTCGAAATATGTTTCGGCCACGATGCCGGCGACGTCGCTCATCTTGTATGTCACTCCTGCGATGCTGGGTGCGTAGATTGTTTATGCTGCGGTCCGAGGCCTGTAGTTAGCCACACGCTTCGATGAATGTCTATAGCTAGAAGTATACCAGGGAATGCCATGTTTGGGAGTTATCTTCGAGCCGCGCAGCCCCGTCTTGACGCGTCACGAGCCGAAGGATTATAGTGAATTGCAGGCTGGCCGCGCTTCCGGGCAGCCGCACGATTGGAGATAGTATGCCCCCTTATTCGTCCCCCACCGGCCCACGCGACACAAATCCCAGGTACGACCCGCGCCTGCTGGGCCTTGGCCTGCTCGCCGGGGCCGCCCTCGGCCTCGTGTGGGCCGACACCCGCCGCAAGCATTACGCCCGCCACGGCGCCCCCGACCTCATGGATTGGGAGCGCGTGCGCCGTATGGCCCGCCAGATCGTGCAGGAAGCCGACCCCGGCCGCGAGTGGCACGAGCGCTGGGAAGAGTACTACCGCGGCATGGTTGCCCGCTGCTACCCCCTGATTACCGCAGAGATGGGCAGGCCCCTGCCCGCCCCGGTGGATAAGATCGCCGCGTTCAGCCGCACCGAGTGGATCGACGCCAACATCGCCAACTTCAAGCAGCTTTTCGAGCCGATCGAGGGCATCTACAAGCGCGTGCAGACCTCCAACGGGCTCGGCACGATGATCATGAGCGAGATCAGCCAGACCGTGCTCAGCACCCAGCTTGGCGTGCTCATGGGCTATCTCGCCCGCCGCGTGCTCGGCCAGTACGACCTGTCGCTGCTCGGCAAAGAGCCGGTCACCGCGGGTCAACTGTATTTCGTCGAGCCGAACATCAACGGCGTGCAGGCCGAGCTTGATTTGAACGCCGACGACTTCCGCCTGTGGATCGCGCTGCACGAGACGACCCACGCCTACGAGTTCGAGGCCTATCCGTGGGTGCGCGAGTACTTCAACTCGATGCTGGAGGAGTACTTCGAGTACCTGAGCGACGACATCCTGCAGATCGGCTCGGGCATCGACGGCGCGAAGGGGATGCTCGACCGGCTGCGCTCCGGCGCGAGCAACGGCGACAGCTGGATCGAGGGCATCATGACGCCCGAGCAGCGAACCCTGTTCAGCAAGCTGCAGGCTGTCATGTCGATCATCGAGGGGTACTCCAACTACATCATGAATGCCGTGGGCGCGCGACTGCTGCCCTCCTACGAGATCATCAAGGAGCGGATCGAGCAGCGGGCGGCGCGCCGCAGTCCGGCCGAGAAGCTGTTCGTGCGCATTACGGGCCTTGCGCTCAAGATGGAGCAGTACAAGCTGGGGGAGAGCTTCATCAACAGCGTGGTCGAAAAGCGCGGCATTGAGTTTGCAAACAAAGTGTGGGCGGGGCCTGAGTTCCTGCCCACGCTGGAGGAATTGCGCGACTCGCCCGCATGGATTTCGCGGGTCGAGCAGATGAGCCCGGCGGGAGCGCTTTAGCAAGCGGCCCCGGTCACAGCCCCTACCATAACAAGAACAAGCACTGTGCAGCCCACCAAGGAGGACCCCATGAACGAGCAGCAAGAAGATCGAACGGGCGAGAAAGACACACCCGCCCTGACGGACGTGGACGAGGGACTGCACGTCGGCTTCATTGGCGCCGAGGAGTTCGAGGAGCGCGCCCGGCTTGAGATGCACCGCCACGAGCGCATCCGCGACCGCTCGCACGTGGACCTCACGCAGGAGGAGTACACGCCCGAAGAGGTGGCCCGCCTGATCGGCACGAGCCTCGAGGTGGTGATGCACTCTATCTGGTCGGGCGACCTGAAGGCCCAGCGTAAGGGCAAGGACGTGGTGTGCATCAAGCACGAAGATGTGACCGATTGGCTCCGCCGCAGAGGCGGGGTCTAGCCCGCGCCGTCCGCCGCTCGACCGGCCCACGACCACGCCCTTGAGATACAACCCCGACCCCCAGCAATATAGAGGCGCACAGCGCACCCCGGCCGCACGGCCAGTAGAAGCGCCGCGCTACATCACGCCCACCGCACGGCTGGCCGAGCGCCTGCACTGGCTCAAGCTGCGCTGGTTCTCGGGCGGGTGCCTGCTCGGGCTGCTGGTGGGTGTGCTGCTTACGCTTGGCGCTTCCATCCTCGCCGTCACGACCATCCCCGCGGTGTCGCAGTTCATCAGGCCCGACCCCGACGTGGTGGTGACTATCAGCGAGGGTTACCTGAACCGCGAGGCCACGCGAATGGTGGGCGAAGGCTTTCCGACGGGCGTGGAGGCGGTTACCCTCAAAACGGTCAGCCTGGACGTTGCGCCTGATAACCGGCTGAGTATGTCTCCTACCTTCAACGTAGACGTCGGCTTTTTCAACTTCGACGTGCCCACCGAGGTAGACAACCAGATTGCGACGCAGGGAGGGGAGGTCGCCATCACTATGGTAGGCAACCCTAGACTGGGGCAACTGACGGTGCCCATCAACATGCTGCCCTTCGACCTGGAGGGGCGCATCCGCGAGGCGGTGGACAGCGTAAACAACGACATCGTGTCGGCCGAGCTAAACGACGCGCTGGTCAACGGCTTCAAAGAGGGCGAGTTCACGGTCGAGAGCGTCACAACCAACGAGTCGGGCATCACGATCAGGCTTCGGGCGCGGTCATAGCCCTTCCCCGCCTACGGCCCCTCGGCGGGCCAGTCGAGCAGCATGGCGCGGGCAGTGTCGCCTGCTTCGAGGCGGGCGGTGTGCTCGTCCACCACGAGGAAGGCGTTGGCCCTGGCCATCGAGGTGAGTATCTCGGAGCCTTGCGCGCCCGTGGAGCGGGCCACGTACTCGCCGCCTTCCTGCCACACCACGGCGCGGATGTAATTCCGGCGGCCGGGGGCGCTCTCCACCGGCTCGGACAGGCGAACGTCTATCGTAGGACGCATCAGGCGCGTCATACCCAGCATCTTTAGCACGGCGGGCCTGCCGAACAATTCGAGCGTCACCATGCTCGACACCGGGTTGCCGGGCAGGCCGAGGAACGGCACGCCCCGCTCGCCAATCCGCCCGAACGCCAGCGGCTTGCCCGGCTTCACCCGCACGCGCCACATGTTTATTGTGCCCATCGACATGAGCACTTCCTTAACAATATCGTAGTCGCCCACCGACACGCCCGCCGAGGTCACCAGCAGGTCGGGCTCCAGCGCGAGCGCCTCCTGCAACTTACCTGTAAGGTGCTCCCGGTTGTCGCGAGCCACGCCCAGATCGTGCGCCTCGGCGCCCCACGAGCGCAATTGCGCGGTCACGGCGTAGCTGTTCGTATTGCGTATCTGCCCCGGCCCCGGCACCTGGTCCACGCTCACAAGCTCGTCGCCTGTGGCAAGCACAACGGCCCGCGGCCTGCGGTGTACGCGCACCATCCCCTTGCCCACCGAGGCGAGCACGCCTATCTCGGCCGGGCGGATGGTCGTCCCGGCGCGCAGCACCACCTCGCCCCGGCGAATGTCGCCGCCCGCCGCGCGTACGTTCGTACCCCGCTTCACGCCCCTGTATATCTCGACCTCGCCGCCCGTTCGCGAGGGCAGGGCGCGAGACTCGCCGGGCTGGAGGGTGGGCTTGTCCAGGGCGCGGCCCTCGCTCGTGTCCTCGAAGCGCACCACCGCGTCGGCCCCCGGCGGGATGGGAGCGCCCGTCATAATACGGAACGCCGTGCCCTGCTCTACGCGGTCGTCAGGCCCGGGAGCACCGCCCGCGGGCAGGTAGCCCACCACGCGCAGGCGTGCGGGCGCATCGTCGCTCGCCTGTGTGGTGTCTTCGGCGCGCACCGCGTAGCCGTCCATGGACGAATTGTCGAACGGGGGGATGTCGATGTCGGCCGAAACGTCCTCGGCCAGCACAAGCCCGAGCGCGTCGGGCAGCGCCACCTCGACCGCCTCCAGCGGCGCGAACTCGACCAGGATAGCCTCCAGCGCTTGTTCTACGGTGACGCCCGCCAGCGCGGTACCCGAAGCTCTATTGCTCATCTCGCGCTCTCGGTACCTGGCGGATGTGGAAAACTCTGACTGCCATACCTTATGATATGCCCCTCCCAAGTTGCCTTCCGGCGCCCATCGCGCCATTATAACACCTGCCGATAACGGTACTACCCTACCATACTAAAGTGTTAGGACAGGCTACCAGGATGTGTGATAGACTCGGCCCGAGTCGATGTGGTATAATTCAAACAGGCTCACGACACATAAAAAGGCCGTTCGAGCTTTGAGAGCTGGTGCGAGGCCGGAGACCGATCCGTCCGTGGGCGAGCACCAGCGTTTGTTTAGGTAAAGGGTTTTGTTTTATACAGGTTGGGCCGGGCGCGATGCCCGTCCACGGCAAGGTTGGCAGCTTAGAGGCTTTTTATGCCGGACGATGTCGCACGCGAGAGGCTTGAGTTCCCTCTCATGCCTCTAAAGGGCGTAGTAGTCTTCCCCCGCACGATAGTTACCCTCACCGTTCTGCGTTCCGACGCGGTTAACGCGGTTGAGGCTGCATCCGAGGGTGACCGCCGTATGGTGGTGGCCACGCTGCGTGAGGACGACTACGAGACCGCCAGCGCGGACGACTTCTACTCGGTCGGCACGCTTGTGGAAGTGAAGCAAGCGCAACGCCAGCCCGAGGGCGGCCACCAGATCGAGGTCGAGGCGCTCAGGCGCGTTCGGATCGACTCGGTGAGCGCAGGCGACCGCTGCCTCAAGGCGGGCGCAACTTTCGTGCCCGAGAAGACCACTTCCGGGTCGGAGGTTTCCGCCCTCATGTCGCACCTGGCCGAGCTTTTCGGCCGCTACGCGACCATGAATAACCGCGTGCCCGCCGAAGCCGCCGACCACGTACGTGCCGCGCGCCAGGCCGGCTACATGGCCGACCTGCTCGCCGCCCACCTCATCCCCGAGGTCGCCGAGCGCCAGAAGGTGCTCGAAATGGCCAACCAGGGCGAGAGGCTGACCCACATGTCGGGCGTGCTCGTAGGAGCCATCGATCTGTTGGAGACCGAGCAGCGCGTGCGCGAAAAGGTGCGCGCCTCGATAGACAAGACCCAGCGCGAGTTCTACCTGCGCGAGCAGCTAAAGGCGATCCACGACGAGCTTTCGGGCGAAGGCGGCAACGAAATGGCCGAGGTTCGCGACCGGCTCGAAAAGAAGGGACTCCCGCCTCAGGTGCTGCAGCGGACGATGAAGGAGGTATCGCGCCTGGAGCGCATGCCCTCCATCTCGCCCGAGAGCACGGTGCTGCGCAATTACCTTGACTGGGTGCTCGCCCTGCCCTGGAACGACAAGACCGTTGACCGCATTGACCTGCCCCTCGCCGAACAGATCCTGGAGGAGGACCACTACGGCCTCCATCAGGTGAAAGAGCGGATCCTCGACTTCCTGGCCGTGCGCCAGCTTACCCTTCGCCGCAAGTCGAAGAGTGAGGCGAAGGGCGAGGAGGGCGCAGGCAAGTCGTCCGGCGGGCGCAACGCCCAGGTGTTGTGCTTCGTCGGGCCGCCCGGCGTGGGCAAGACCTCGCTCGGCCAGTCCATCGCCCGGGCCATGAACCGCAAGTTCGTGCGCCTGTCGCTGGGCGGGGTGCACGACGAGTCGGAGATCCGCGGGCACCGGCGCACCTACGTTGGCGCCATGCCGGGCCGCATCGTCCAGGGCATGAAGATCGCCGAGACCCTCAACCCGGTCATGCTGCTCGACGAAGTCGACAAGATGACCGCCGACATGAGGGGAGACCCCTCGGCCGCGCTGCTCGAAGTGCTCGACCCGGCCCAGAACCACACGTTCGTGGACCATTACCTCGACGTGCCGTACGACCTGTCGGACGTGCTATTCATAGCCACGGCCAACACTCTATACAACATTCCCCGCCCCCTGCGGGATCGTATGGAAGTCATAGAGATCGGCGGCTACACCGAGGAGGAAAAGGTACAGATAGCGCGCAGGCACCTGCTGCCCAAGCAGGTGGACGTGCACGGCCTGGAGACAGGTTTCCTGGAAATACCCGACCGCATGCTGCAAGCCATCATCCGCACCTACACCCGCGAGGCCGGGGTGCGTGATCTGGAACGAAAGCTGGCGACGATTTGCCGCAAGGCAGCGCGTAAGGTGGTGCAGGGGCGCACCACCCGTGTCAGGGTAACACCGCATAACCTGGAAGAGTTCCTCGGCCCTGCCCGCTATCGCACCGACGTGGACAGCAGGTCAGACCAGGTGGGCGTGGCGATGGGCCTTGCCTGGACCGAGCACGGGGGAGAGCTGCTGCCGGTGGAAGTGGCGACCATGCCCGGCCGCGGCAGCTTAACCATCACCGGCCGCCTGGGCGACGTGATGCAGGAGTCGGCTCGCGCCGCCCTGTCATACGCTCGCTCGCGCGCCAACGAGCTTGACATAGACCTCGATACGCTCGAGAAGCTGGACCTGCACATCCACCTGCCCGAGGGGGCCATTCCCAAGGACGGCCCGTCGGCCGGTATCACCATGGGAGTCGCGCTCATCTCGGCCATAACCCGCCGCGCGGCGAGGAGCGACGTCGGCATGACCGGCGAATTGACCCTCACCGGCCGGGTGCTGGCAATAGGTGGCTTGAAGGAGAAGGTGCTGGCCGCGCACAGGGCGGGTATCCGCCATATCGTCGCGCCCCTCGCCAACAAGCCCGACTGGGCCGAGCTGCCCAGGGCCGTGCGCCGCGACCTCGAGTTTACCTGGGTCGAGTCGATGGACCAGGTGATCGGGCAGGTGCTGCACCCGGCTGACTCTCAGCCCGCGGTGCTTGTCGCCGGTCTCGACAGCGAAGAGAGCAAGACGCGCGACACGGTGGACCAGGCTATCGTGCACGAGGACGACATCGCGGCCAACGGAGTGGCCGTGCCCACCGCCGACCTCGATACGCCCGACCAGGCGAACGGCAAATCGGGCCGCCGCGCCGGACGCCGCCGGAGCAAGAAGGACAGCGAAAGCCAGTCCGACTCCGACGCCGACGTGGACGCCGATGCCGCCGCCGGGCCCATGGCGCCATTCAACGACAATAGCATGTACCTCCCGCCCCAGGAGGGCTGATACGGCGCGGCCTCCCTCGGGAGCCGCCGCCGGTGGAATGCGAACAGCATATTTCCCGGCCTCGCGTAAGTAACAACCGATAGACGTACACACCGACATTTTTCACGCGCTCGCGAAGGGAGCCGGTAGGCTCCTGTATACGCGCGCGCCTTTGGAGTAGACAACAAGACTATGAACAGACGTAACATTGGGCGAGGCGGTTTCAGGCGAGAGGGAGGCGGCGGCATCCGCAGCCTCCGGATGCAAGAGCTTGATCATGACCGCGAAGTCGCCCGTACCCGCCAGGCGGGAGCAGGCCTCGATTGGAAGAAGATGGACCTGCACATTCACACCCCCGCCTCTTCCGACTACCGCGATCCCGGTATCTCCTACCTCGACGTCCTGAAAAAGGCCGAGGAGAAGGACCTCGACATGATCGCGTTCACCGACCACAACAGCGTCGGCGGCTACGCGGCCATGCACCGCGAGATAGAAACGCTCACGCTGCTCGAGCGGCTGGGCCGCATGACCGACGTTGAGCGCGAGACCCTCAACGAATACCGCCGGCTCCTCGCCAAGATCACGGTGCTGCCCGGCTTCGAGTTCACCGCGACCTTCGGCTTCCACATCCTGGGCATCTTCCCAGAGGGGACGTCGGTTCGCAAGCTGGAGTACCTGCTGCTCAACCTGAACGTGCCCGAAGAGAAGATGGTAATTGGCGCGCCCGACGTCGGCTCGACATCCGACGTGCTGACCGCCTACCAGGCTATCACCTCGGGCGGCGGGCTTGCCATAGCGGCGCACGCCAACTCGTCGAACGGCGTGGCCATGCAGGGCTTCCCGTTCGGCGGGCAGACCAAGATCGCCTACACGCAGGACCACAACCTGGTCGCGCTCGAGGTGACCGACCTCGAGGTGACCGGCAGGCGCACCACGGCCAGCTTCTACAACGGCTCCAAGCCCGAGTACCCGCGCCGAATGCACCTGATTCAAGGCTCGGACGCCCACGCGCTCGAGACCGAGCAGATCGAGGGCAACAAGCGCCTGGGCGTGGGAGCGCGCATCACAGAGGTACTGGTGAAAGACGCCAGTTTCGCCTCGCTAAAGGAGCTACTTACGAGCACCGACTTCACCCGCATCCGCCCCTACCGCGCCAGCGCGGGCTGGTCTGAGATCGAGCAGGCGCGCAAGCAGGGCGCCAACCTGACCCAGTCGTTCCACGAGCGCGCCATCTCGCGCACGAGCCGCACGCGCGCTATCCTGCACGACATCGTGGCGTTCTCCAACGCGCAGGGCGGCA
>DASTEB010000096.1:0-20177 GCA_035710025.1 Chloroflexia bacterium | reverse complement strand
TGCTCGTGCTGTGCGGTCCCGGCAACAACGGCGGCGATGGACTGGTTGTCGCAAGGCACTTGCGCGACTACGGTTGGGAGGTTCGATGCCTCACGTGGGCACGAGACCCGATCCGTGATACGCGCCTCCTGGAGCCCCTCGACGCGCGGCGAGTGCCCGTGTCGGCCCTCACGCCGGGACAATGGACGCCGGACTTGGACCGTAACCTTGGATGGTGTACCCTTGTTGTGGATGCCGTGCTCGGCACCGGGCTGCAACGCGGCGTCGAGGGAGAACTTGCCCGGATCGTAGAGGCTATTGGTCGTGCGAAGAAGTACGTTGTCGCCGTCGATATCCCCACCGGGATTGACAGCGATTCCGGAGAGGTACGGGGGAAAGCCCTTGCTGCCTCGATGACAGTTGCAGTGGGCTTGCTTAAGGTGGGCCACGTTCAGTTCCCGGGAAGGACGTATGCAGGCGAAATTCTTTTGGAGGGCATAGGATTGGACGCACAGACAAGCGCGCAGGTGGCCAAGGGGCAGATGCTCACTCACGAGTACGTGGCATCACTGCTGCCCGAGCGGCCGCGCGATGCCAACAAAGGCACATTCGGCAAGGCATTTATCGTTGCCGGCTCGATCAATTACGTGGGTGCGGCGGCTCTCGCCACGCAGGGGGCGTTGCGGGTAGGTACAGGCCTCGTGACGCTTGGCTGTCCCGGCGACCTGCTCGGAATTCTGGCGGCAAAGCTGACCGAGTCTACGTTTCTGCCGCTGCCGTCCGACCTCGGCGCGCTTGGCTCGCACGCCGTAGAGAAGTTGTACGATGCGCTGACCGACTACAACGCGCTGCTTGTCGGATGCGGCCTGGGCAAGGACAAGGAAACGGCGGCTTTCATTCGAAACCTCTTTACGCGTCCCACCAGTTCCTCGGCCCCGTCGTCGCGCCCAATAGGATTCGCGGCCAGAGCATCCGCCGCGCAGGACGCGGGGAGCGCGCCGGGCACCCTCCCGCTGCTTGTCCTGGACGGAGACGCTCTCAATCTGCTGGCTGAGTGGGATCAATGGCAGGGGGCAGTTCCCGAGGGAACCATTCTGACGCCTCACCCCGGCGAGATGGCGCGCCTTCTCTCGTCGACGGTCGAGGAGGTGCAATCAGATCGCGTGGGCATTGCCTCTCGTGCTGCCGCCCGGTGGAAACTGGTTGTCGTACTAAAGGGCGCTTCGACTGTGATCGCCAGGCCTGACGGGCGTGTGTTCATCAGCCCATTCGCTACGCCTGCCCTCGCAACGGCGGGCAGCGGCGACGTGCTGGCGGGCGCGATTGCCGGCTTCCTGGCACAGGGATTGGATCCGGTGGCGGCTGCCTGTGCCGGCGTGTACCTGCATGGGCTTGCCGGAGACATGCTTGAGCGCGAGTACGGCCCGGCGGGCGGCCTCGCCGGCGATCTGCCGGTGCTCCTCGCCAGGGCCCAGCGCGACGTTCGTGAGCGAGGCCGTGGATAGCGTCGTGCAGGCGGCGGACAGTTCGATGCGCGGCAGCGCGCCCGCCGAGACCGAGGAGGCAGTCGGGCGGCCCGTGCGCGCCACGATCGACCTGTCGGCGGTCGCCGCGAATACGCGTGCGGTGAAGCGCCTGGTTGGCCCGCGCTGCCGGGTTATGGCGGTCGTGAAGGCGGACGGCTACGGGTTGGGCGCCCAGTGGGTGTCGATGGCCGCGATTGAGGGCGGCGCATCGTGGCTCGGCGTGGCGTGTGTCGACGAGGGTATCCAGCTGCGGCGTGCCGGGTACACCGGCCCCCTGCTAGTGATGAGCTACGTACCCCCCGAAGAAGCAGCGGCCGCGGTGGCGCACCGCCTGACACTTGTGCTGCACAACGCCCGGACAGGCTACGCCCTGGTTCGTGAGGCCGAACGCAGGGGACTTGGGCCTGGCAGCGTGGCAGTACACGTGAAAGTGGACACCGGACTGGGGCGCTTCGGCTGTATGCCGCACGAGCTTTCTCCTCTGCTTGACGAGCTGCGCAGACTACCGGCAATTCGGGCCGAAGGACTGATGACGCACTTCGCCGATGCCGACTCGCCGGACCTGAGCTTTGCTCGGGAGCAACTGAGGCTCTTCAACCAACTGCGCGCCGAGGCCGAGGCACGCGGGCACACCTTCGACCTCGTACACGCCGCGAACTCCGCGGCCGCTATTTCCTTGCCCGAGTCACGCCTTGACATGGTGCGTGTGGGCATACTGCTAAGCGGCCATGTGCCATCGGCGCACCTCGCCGGCGATCTGGACTTGCGACCGGCGATCAGGCTGACGGCACGACTTGCCCGCGTTTTCGAAGCGCCCGAGGGGTACTGCGTGGGCTACGGCCGCACCTGGCGCGCGCCGTGCCCTTCGTTGGTCGGGCTTGTGCCTGTGGGGTATGCCGACGGCTACAGCAGGCAAATTTCCAACCGGGGGCAGGTGCTCGTGAAAGGCGTTCGGTGTCCTGTCGTCGGGCGGGTGAGCATGGACCAGATTGGAGTCGATCTTAGCGCCGTGCCAGGTGTTGCCGAGGGGGACGAGGTAGTGCTGATCGGCCGGCAGGGTGAGGAAGAAATCGACGCGGCCGATTTGGCGCGGTGGGCGGGTACGATTTCGTACGAAGTGCTGTGCGGGCTATCGCCCCGAGTGCCGCGCACTTATGTCAGGGATGGCGAGCCGTTGGAGCGCTGCACGCTCCTCGGCTGCAGGCCGGTGACAGACCGCCCGAGGCCGCGAAAAGAGCTGAGCAGATGAATATGCTCCACCTGGTGCAGGCGAAGCGTGACGGGCGCGAACACTCTGTCGACGAGCTTAATTGGCTAATGGGCGAAGTGGTCAAAGGAACTATCCCTGATTACCAGCTGTCTGCCTGGCTCATGGCAGTTTACTTCCGCGGCATGACTCCGACGGAGACCGCCGGCCTCACTCGGGCGATGGTCAACACCGGCCGCCGGCTCGACCTCTCAAGCCTTGGGCCTCACGTGGCCGATAAGCACTCCACCGGCGGGGTGGGCGACAAGACAAGTCTGTTGGTTGCCCCTATGGTTGCGGCCTGCGGCGTGCCGGTCGCGAAGATGTCGGGGCGTGGCCTCGGATTCTCGGGCGGCACGTTGGACAAGCTGGAGTCGATTCCCGGTTTCAGAGTAGAGCTGTCGGCCCACGAATTCGTGGCGGCAGTGCGCACCGTGGGCCTCGTTATCGCGTCGCAGTCGCCGGACCTCGCTCCCGCCGACGGAAAACTCTACGCGCTACGGGACGTCACCGCGACAGTCGAGAGCCTGCCGCTCATCGCCAGCAGCATCATGTCGAAGAAGATCGCGGCAGGCGCGAACGCCGTAGTGCTCGACGTCAAGGTTGGTCGCGGTGCGTTCATGAAGTCGCTCGACGAGGCGCGAGCCCTGGCCGCGGCGATGCGGGACATCGGCCGCGAGGTCGGCCGGAACGTTCGAGCGGTCATATCGGATATGGAGCAGCCACTAGGCAATGCAGTAGGCAACGCGCTCGAAGTGCGCGAGGCCATCGAGTCGCTCCGGGGCAGCGGCCCGCCCGACTTGATGGAGGTTGCTCTCGAGCTTGGCACGAACTTGCTCGAGATGACGGGTCGCGCCGGATCGACGGATGAGGGCCGTGCGCTGCTGGTGCAGGCGATCAACAGCGGGCAGGCGCTCGAGCGCTTCCGGGCGTTTGTGGCGAACCAGGGAGGCGACCCCGTCATTGTGGACCACCTTGAGCGGCTACCGAAGGCACCGGTGCAGTACGAAGTAACCGCGCCGAGCGCCGGGTACGTTCGAGTCATCGACGCGGAAGCGATTGGGAGGGCCTCGGTCGAGATAGGTGCGGGACGAAAGGTGAAGGGCGAGAAAATCGACCCCTCAGTCGGATTCGTGCTGCACTCAAAAGTGGGTGATGCCGTTCGCGAAGGCGACTCCCTTGCGACCATACACGCCGCCGGCAAGGAAGACGCTGAGCGTATAGCGCCGGCACTGCTCGGCGCGTTCGATCTAACACGCGACCCGGTCGCCGCACCTCGGGTTATAATCGAAACAGTCAAGTAAAGCGCGGCAGCACGCAGCGTGCCGGCCCGGAGAGGTCTGAGAATGCTACTGGATCCACGCGTAGAGCGTATGGCGACCACTATTACGCGCTACTCGCTCGGCGTTCAGCCCGGATGGATGGTCACTGTCAACGCCGGGCCGGCCGCGATGCCGCTTGTGCTCGCTTTTTACACGGCGGTTCTGGAAGCCGGAGCGCACCCGTTCGTGCTCAGCGAAATACCCGGTGCTGCCGAGATTCTACTGGCCGAGGGAAGCGAACAGCAACTGACATACGCCGACCCCTACCGGCTTTATATGGTCGAAAAGTCCGACGCTGTGCTTCGCATACTAAGCGAGGAGAACACTCGGTCCACGAGCAACACCGATCCGGTGCTTCTCGGCCTACAGAAGAAGGGGCAGGCACCGATCTCGGCCGGGTTCTCGCGCCGCATCGCGGAGGCGCGCCCTCATTGCCTCACGCTCTTTCCCACACAGGCTTACGCCCAAGACGCCGAGATGAGCCTCTCGGAGTTTGAGGACTTCGTGTTTCGCGCGTGCTTCGTGGATGGCGATGGCGATCCCGCGGAACGCTGGCGAGAGTTATCGCGCGAGCAGCAGCGCATCGTCGACTGGCTCGCGGGCAAGCACAACGTAATTGTCGAGGGACGGCGAACCGATCTGAGCTTTTCAATCGAGGGCCGGACATTCATCAACTCAGACGGGAAGCGCAATTTCCCGAGCGGCGAAGTGTTCACCTCGCCGGTGCACGAGACCGTCGAAGGCACGATCTACTTCGACTACCCCAGCTCCTACAACGGGCGAACAGTCCAGGGGGTCGAGCTTGCGTTCGAGGGAGGAGTGGTCACACGGGCGAGCGCGCAAGCCGGGGAAGACTTCCTGAAGGCGATGCTGGACCTGGATCCGGGTGCAAGGCGACTAGGGGAGTTCGCGATCGGCACGAACGCCGGCGTGGACCGCATCACGCGCAACGTGCTGTTTGATGAAAAAATCGCCGGAACCATCCACTGCGCGCTGGGAAACGCTTATCCGAACGCAGGAGGAACCAACACATCGGCGATCCACTGGGACATCGTGAAGGATATGCGCGAAGGGCGGGTGGTGGTGGACGGCGAGACCCTTTACGAAAACGGAAAGTTCGCCATTTAGCGGGAGCCTACAGACTCTGAGAAACCAAGAAGGCACCCCACCGAAGCGGGGTGCCTCTTTCGTTCGGCATCCTCCAAACAAGTCCGAAGACTCGTCCGGAGGCCCTATCGATCCACCTGGAATCGCACTTCCATGACGTGAGTTTTGGTCGTGGTCATAAACCCTCCTTCGCTCACGGTAAGGGGCCGATAAACCAGGTCGGCGAAGTCTGCCGACACCCCGATTATAACAGGCCCGAAGTGGCCGAGTCAAGCGGCGGCGCGTTTTACACAGTTTGACGTGAACGTCAAAGTTAGATATAATTCTAACATGCGGACGAAAACGCTCTCGGCGCGCAACAGGCTGGTCAGCCACCCCGATGGATACATGCAGATCGGCGAGGTGGCCGAGGCTACCGGCCTCACCCAGCGCACGATTCGCTATTACGAAGAACTCGGTCTTCTGCCTGCCCCGGAGCGAACGCAGGGGGACTTCCGGCTTTATACGGCCCAGGACGTGCACCGCCTAGCGGAGATAGCCCGGCTGAAGGACCTGCTCGGCTTTTCACTGGCCGATATCAAGGAGAGCGTACTGGCCGACGAGGCTCGCGAGCAGCTCAAGACACAGCTACTGGAGGCCGAGGACGGGCAGTCACTGCTAGCCAAGCTTCGCGCGCTCGAGCGCCTGACCATTTCGCAGCTGTCTATCCTCGAGCGCAAGATGGCTCAAATGGACGAAATGAAGGCGGATCTTGAAGCGCGATTGTCGCGATACCGCAAGCGCATCGCGGAGCTTGACCTGCGCGAGTTGGAGGGTGGGCACTAGTGACCATGCGCACAGGCTCGCCGCCCACCACTACGATAGAACAGGAGCGCGAGCTTGCTCCGCGCCCGGACGTGACACCCGAGCCCGACGACGCTCCTGTTGAGCCTGAGAGCCTGGCTGGGGCCGAAATGCAGGTTGCTATATTCGGACGACCGGTGAAGCTGCCCTCTTCCCTCCGAGCGCTCGGCCACCGCAACTTCCGCCTCTTCTGGTCGGGGCAACTTGTGTCACTCGTCGGCACGTGGATGCAGATGATCGCGCGCGGTTGGCTCGTGCTGGAATTGACGAATTCATCGTTCTGGCTTGGCATGGTCGGGTTCGCAACTTCCCTACCGTCGCTGCTGCTTACGCTGTGGGCCGGAGCCATTGTTGACAGCGTGTCGAAGCGCACCTTGATAATCTGGACCCAGGCCATCGCCATGATCGGATCGTTCTTGCTCGGCGCGCTCACACTCACCGGGGCGGTGGAGTTGTGGCACGTGCTGGCGATCTCAGTTGCCATGGGGACGGCGTTCGCATTCGACGCGCCCGCTCGACAGGCATTCACCGTAGAAATGGTGGGCAAGCACGATTTGATGAACGCGGTCGCGCTCAACTCGGCCATATTCAACGGAGCTCGTGTTGTGGGTCCATCGGTAGGCGCCGTCATACTGGCATGGCAGGGGCCTGGGTGGGCATTCATAGTGAATGGGGTGACATATATCGCGGTGTTGGCTGGACTATTCATGATGCGAATGCCCAGGCACGTGCGGAAGACGGAGACTGTAGGGCGAACAGAGCGCGTGCTCGAAGGGTTGCGCTACGTGAGGCGGCATGAAAACCTGGGCACGCTCATGGTGATCGTGGCCGTGGTAAGCATCTTTGCGTTCCCGTACACAGTGTTGATGCCGGTATTTGCCGACCACATTCTGCGCGTCGGCGAGCAGGGCTACGGCACGATGATGGCGGTCGCCGGGATCGGATCGCTGTTCGGCGCGCTCAGTCTGACGGTGCAGAGCGGTCGTGAGGACACCAGGCGGGGCAGGATCATCATGGCCGGCGTCATCGGCCTGCCGATGTCGCTGGCTGTGTTCGCGCTTTCGACCCATTACTACGTTTCGCTCGCGGCGTTGGCGGTGGTCGGCTGGACCATGATCTCGATCAATGCCACGATCAACACGCTCGTGCAAACGTCGGTACCCGACGAGCTTCGCGGCAGGGTGAACGGTGTGTTCGCCTTCCTGTTCATTGGCATGGCACCGGCCGGCAACCTGCAAGCGGGTATCCTGGCCGACAACTTCGGCGCGCCCGCAACGCTTGCAATAGGCGCAATGATATGCGGCGTCGTCACCGCCTACGTGCTGGTCCGCCGGCGGCACATATTCGCTGTAGAGTAGCGCTGCCGGTGTCGCCGGCTAGCGCCCCTGCAGAGCGACGGCCAGTTCCCTGGCGCGATCGCTCATTCGCTGTTCTGCGTCGATCCGTCCCGACCGCGCATACAGGTCGGCCAGCCGCAGGTATGCCTGGCGATACATCTCCGAGTTCACTCGGGCAAACGTATCGAACGCAACCGGTTCGCTTGTGATCCCGCGCAGTTCATACTCAGGCTCAGGCGGTAGCTCAAGTTGCGCGCCCGGAGGCCAGAGCCTGTATGCAAGGCCGGTGGGCTGGCGCGTCCAATCGGGCGCGATCAGGTTCGCCTCGCACTGCACGTTCGGCGGGCAGTCCTGCAGCCAGAGCACATATGGGGTGTACTCCGGGTAGTTTCGCTCGACGAACGACGAGAGCAGATCGAGGTAGCCGAAGTTGATTGCCTCTTCGTCATACGGCTCGCCGTTCACCCAGCGGCGCTGCTCGGCCGAGAACCTGTCGACGATGTCCTGCGAACGGTCTATAAGCCAGGGGTAGCGCTGCCGCAGTTGTCCCGTATACCACGGATAACGTAGCAGTGACTTATCTATGAGCACGATATCCGGCCGGACTCCCTGCAGCATCTGCAGATAATAGGTCGGGGCGTAGAAGTCCCAGTACTCAGTTATCACGATGCTGTTGCTCGGCATTTCACTGAACGCGTTGAGCACGAATTGCTCGGCCAGGCGATTGTTGCTGTAATTCTGGCGCGGGTAGACCAGAACGGCCGAAAGCAAGGCCACGGCTGCCAACACGCCTGCCGCGACTCGTCCCTGGCTTTCCGCCAGCATGGGCCCATCGCCGAGAGCCGGTGCGCGCCCTGCGCGAGCACCTAGTGCCACCCAGGCCGCGGGGATCAGTCCGGCCCAGAGGCAGAGCATCATGTAAAGGGGCACCGCGTACGGCTCGATTTCCGAGATGCCGTAGACCAGGTCAAATGCAAGCGTAATCGCCGCAAACGTCACTGTGGAGGCAAACAGCGGTAATGACGTTCGTGCGACTAGAATTGCCCCGGCGAGCGCCGCGAGCACCACCAGGATCGTCAGGAAGCTCCACTGCTCCGACGCGTAGCCTGCGAGGATTCCGCTGTTTCGGCTTATGTTTGCCGGTATGTCGCCCGCGAGGTAAGTGCGGAATTGCCACCCCGTGACGTGGCGCCAGAAGTCGCCCCAATTGTCGGTGGAGCCCCAGTTCATGACGGGGTTCTGCGCGGCGCGCAACGGCATATAAAGGTAGATGAGAAGGGGCAGCAAGAAACCGGGCGCGATCACATGTAGGCGCCGTACGATGAACATGAACCGCTCGCCCAGGCGCGCCCCCGCGAGGAACAGAAGCGCGAGCGGCAACACGACCAGCACGGTCATCAGGTGATTGGTGAACGATAGTCCGAGCACAGCAGCCAGAGCAACAAGCAGGCGGGCTGCGAGGCGACCTTCTCCGCGGTCGTATGCCTGGCGCGCGGCCAGTGCAAGCAGGAACAGCACCGCGACAAGGAAGAAGTGCAGACTGTACATCTTGGCCTGTGCCGTGCGGCTCCAGAAGGTTGATGAGGCGGCCAGTAAAGAGGCGCCCGCAGCAGCGCTCGCGAGGAAGAGCCATTCGCGGGCGCGGCCTGGCGCAGGCGGCGCGGTGGGCGCCGCGGCAGCTGACCTCGATGGCGAGCGACCCCGCCTGGGGCGAGGGGCGCCAACGCGCCCGGTCAGGCGAGGTTGAACGAAAAGCGCCGAGCGGAAGATGAGCAGGAAGAACGCGCCGACCGCCAGCGCGCCCCAGAAGGCAGACATGGCGTTTACGCGCCACGCAATCTCGCCGATGGGCAGGCGTGACGCGACATATCCCAATAGCGTATATAATGGATAGCCGGGCGGGTGCGCAACGCCAGGTTCGTACAGGACCGTGATAAGCTCCCCGCTGTCGATAAAGTTGACGGTGGGCGACACGGTCGTCAGGTAGACGACGAACCAGATCAGGCTCAGAACGGCAGCCGCGATCCATGCCGCTCGTCGTGGCTCAGCTTTCAGGCGTGCAAGCATCAGCGCTCCTACAGGGGGGTTAGCAGCATATCTTAGCATAAGCCTGGCGATGGGTGCACAGCGGGTGGTGCCCGGCCTCATCTGGTATAATCTGGCATATGTTCAAAGCTAACTGGAGGTGCCGTCGTTCTCGTGCTTATCGTTCGGTCGCCCTGTTGTGCTGCTTCGCACTTATGACCGCGGGGCTTGCGGCGTGCGACCTGCGCCCCGACGACACAAGCGGCAAGCAGACGCTGCCCACGCCTACACCGCTCGGCACGAGGCTACCCGGCGAGGGCGACGATTCGCCCCTCAACGGCTTCACGCCCAGACCCACGCGCACTCCAACTCATACGTTAACCCCGACAGTCACTTCAACGCCCACGCCTGGCACGCCGATTCCAACCAACACGGCGACGGCTACCTTGACGCCCTTCGCCACCCCCACGCCCTTCATGACGCCGACGCCGCTGCCGCCCATACCGACGGTAACTCCGTTCGGCGCGGCCCCGCCCACCGACACGCCCGTACCGCCGCCTCCGCCTCCCGAGGTCATTCCTACCGAAACGGCGCCCGGGCAGGCGCCGCCGCCCGAAGTGCCGTCGCCTTCGCCGGAGGCCCCGGTCGAAACGCCGACATTCCCGATCCCGGGGATCTTCTTGACCCCTATTCCCGGCCCTTAGCCGGGCAGGAGCCCGCACCATGCCCGACAACTCCACTGTAGGTCTGGTGGGCCTCGGCGCCATGGGCTTGCCTATGGGTCGAAGGTTTCTGGCCGCGGGCAATACTCTAGTCGTCGTGCCTCATAAGAACGCCGCGCCCGCAGAGGAGCTCCGCTCGATGGGTGCGCGTGTCGCCGGCTCGCCCGCCGAGTTGCGGGAGATGTGCGACGTGGTCGTGACTTCGGTGCCCGACGTGCCCCAGGTGCAGGACGTGCTGTTCGGGCCGGGAGGGCTCGTCAGCGAGGAGGCGCGCGGCGGGCGGGCGACGATGTTTATCGACATGAGCACCCTAAACCCGATCGCGGCCCGCGAGCACCACGCACGGCTTGCCGAAGCGGGTATGGTTGCGGTGGACGCTCCCGTCAGCGGCGGACCTGCACGCGCCGCCGACGGCACCCTGACCATAATGGTGGGTGTTGAGGAGCAGCACTTCGAGTGGGCCAGGAGCGTGCTCGAGCCGGTCGGCAAGCACATCGTGCGCGTGGGAGGCCCCGGCGCCGGGCAGGCGGTCAAGCTCGTGAATCAACTGATGATTTCGGTCATAATGGTGGCTAACGCCGAGGCGCTGACGCTTGGCGTGACAGCGGGGGTGCCCCTGCAGACCATGCTCGAAGTGATCGGTACGTCAAGCGGATCCAATTACCTCATGCGCGAATGGATGCCCCGAACGCTCTTCTCAGGCGACCTGACAGGCGGGTTCGCATTGGACCTCCTCCAGAAAGACCTGAGCGCCGCCCTTGCCTGGGCGAAGGACTCGGGCGTGCCCGCGTTCGGAGGCGCCCTGGCTCAGCAGCTATATCGCATAGAGCAAGCCAGGGGCGCCGGGAGGCTCGATTACTCGACGGTGGCCCGCATTTACGAGGAGGCCGCGGGCATCACACTCCGGCTGGAGAGCGACTCCGGAAGCTAAGAGTATGAGCGAGAATACGGATTCCTGCGTACGCGCGGCGGTACAAATCGGTGATTCCGATACAGCGCGTTTGGTGCTATAATGGTCGAGCCCGGCACAACGACCGGTGCAGGCGCGGTCCGCGCGGAGATCATCTCGGTGGGCACCGAGCTGCTCCTCGGCACCATCGTGGACACGAACGGAGCCTACCTTGCACAGCGGCTCGCGGCCCTCGGGATAGACTGTTATTACATCTCAGCCGTGGGCGATAACCTCGGACGCCTCACGAAGACGCTCAGCAGGGCGTTTCGGCGGAGCGACATAGTCATCTGCACCGGAGGGCTTGGACCCACCGGCGACGACCTCACGAGAGAGGCTGTGGCCGCAGCGCTGGGCGAAGAACCGTTCGTGGTGCCCGAGCTTGAGGCAGGGCTGCAGGCCTTCTTCGAGAGACGCGGCGTCGAGATGCCGCTGCGCAACCTGAAGCAGGCCACGCTGATCCCCTCGGCCCGAGCCATCAGCAATCCGGTCGGTACGGCCCCCGGCTGGTGGGTGGAGGCGAACGTTGAGGGCGCGCCGCGGACGGGCATCTTCATGCCGGGCGTGCCGTTCGAGATGAAGCGCATGTGGGAACAAGAGGTCGAACCAGCGCTTCGCCACAGGTCGGGCATGGTGCTGGTTTCGCGAACGCTGAAGGTACTCGGGGCAGGCGAGTCGGCGGTCGAAGAGCGGGTTGCCGACCTCACGACAGGCTCAAATCCCACGCTTGCCCCGTATGCCAAGAGCGACGGCATCCACCTACGGATGACCGCGAAGTCAGGAAGCGAGGAAGGCGCTCTGTCTATGATAAGCGCGCTCGAGAGCAAGGTGAGAGAGCGGCTGGGCGATCTCATCTATGGCACCGACGATGATACGCCGCAGGGCGTCGTGGACGGCCTGGCTCGCGAAATTGGCCTGGCGTACTGCGCGCTCGAGGTCGGTTTTGGCGGCGACGGTGTGCTCCTCCCCACGTTCGAGAACCAGCCCGGCTTCCGCGGCGGCCTGCAGGCCACGACATTGGTCGAAGCCCGAACTGCCCTCGGCGCAGGCGCGCACGCCGACACCGCTGAGATAGCCCGCGAGCTGGCGACTCGTACAGGCGCGAACCTCGTGCTGGCCGTGTCGGCCGACATTAGTGCGGTCGACGGCGACGCGACAATAGTCCGGGCAGATGTCACGTCCGAGGTGTACAGCGCCAACGGACTGAAGCTGGTTGCCCAGAGGCAGTCGTGGCAGGTGCCTCGTGGCGAAGTGGCGCGGGTGGCTCGCTTGTTGGCTCTGAATCTACTGCGTAGAAAGTTGATCGCCATTAAGCGCGAGGGGGTTGAGAGGATTGCGGAATAACCACACCAAAAGGGCCGGAGACTCAGCCGCCGAGAAACGCAGGCTGCATCTGCTCATTGGCGTCGTGCTCGCCCTTGCCTGCGCGGCGCTCTTTCCCCTGTCATTGGGGGGCAGGGTAGCCAGTGGCGGAACGCTGGCCGACGTTTCTTCGACGCCGGGTGCCGCACAGCCTCCCGAGAAGGTAGCCGGTGTCGGCACTCCGGTGCCAACGCGACCCCCGGTGCGCTGGGAAGTGACCGTACTTCAGGCCCTCGCCGACGCCCACTCCTGGCCGACGGGTGTCACCGAGGGGCCGGGCGGCAAGCTGTCAGTGCAGCTTGAGGCCTCAGCCCAAGAGATGTACCAGGCTTCTATCCGCCCGTTCGAGACCGAAGCTGGCGCCGGCGCTGCATTCTCGGCCGAGATGGAGGATTTGCGGCTGGCCGGGCTGCGCGTGACCCCCACGCTGTTCTTCAGCTACCCGGCGTACGTGGCCACGATGACCAACGGCGCAGGAGTGACGGTCGAGCGACAGTTCGTGCTGCAGGCCGGCGACTGGATTATGGGCGTGGTCGTGCGCGGCGTCACCGGCACGGCGCAAGCGTTCAACCCACAGACCGCCGCCCAGCACCTCCTTTACCTGTCGGTGCAACAGGGACTGCCCTCACCGCCGGGCGGCGTCACGCCGCCCGCTCCCCAGAGCGGCGCGCCGACAGCCGCGCCCACACCCTGCGGCGTAACGTTTAGTGACGTGCCCGCCAGCCACTGGGCAGGCGGCTTCATCAGCCGACTCGCCTGCGACGGCATAGTCTCGGGCTACGCAGACGGCACGTTCCGTCCGCAGAACCCCACCACCCGAGCCCAGCTTACGAAGATGCTGGCGCTTGTCGAGGGGTGGGAGCTTGCGTCGCCCACGGTCGCGACATTTGCCGACGTACCCCCGAGCCACATCTTTTTCCGGTATGTCGAGACGGCCGTCCGTAAGGAAGTGGTGTCGGGCTATGCCGATGGTTATTTCCGCCCCGATGCCTACGTGACCCGCGCACAGGTCGCCAAGATGCTCGTGCAGGCGCGCGGCTGGACGTTCGACTCCGAGTCGACAGTCACTCTGTGTGACGTACCTCGCCCCCACTGGGCCTGGCGGCCTATACAGATTGCCATCGCACACGGCGCGTTCGAAGGCTACGCCGACGGCTGCTTCTACCCCAATTCCGTGGCGACACGAGCTCAACTGGCGAAGCTGCTGGTCAACGCCACCCACTAGCGCCCAATTGCATTGGCCCGCAATTCCTGGTCGGCCCGATGTGGGGATATTGACACGCCCTCACGGCAGTGATATAGTACCACTTAACTGTTGTGTGGTACTTAACGAGGGCCTGACGTGCTGGCAGACCGCCTCCGAGAACTCAGAAAAAGCCGCCACATGACCGCGACCGGGCTTGCGGCCCGGGCCGGCGTGTCCAAGAGCTTCATCAGCCAGCTGGAGAGCGGGCGAACAAGCGCGTCACTCGCTACGCTCGGCCGGATTGCCGGCGTGCTTGGAGTGTCGACGGGTCAATTGCTCGCCTCCTCGACGGGCGAGGCACAGAGGGGCGAAGAACGCGCGGGCCCTCGCCTACTCTACTCCAGACAGACAGCCGGCTTGTCACCGGGAACCCGATTGCTGAGCAGCGCAGCGGCGGAAGCCCATGCTGTCGTTAGCATACCGCCCGGTGGACGTGCTCGCGGAGCGGCCGGGGCGGGCGCCGCCCTCGTCGTGACGGGGCTTGCCGGGACGGTCGCCGCCACCGCGACCACAGACCCCAGGGCCGTCGAGATCTCGGCCGGCGACGTTGCTATTCTTGAGCCTGATGGTGCGTACGAAATGTCGAATCAGGGTTCGGGCGCGGCTGTGCTGCTGGTGGCGGCACCGACGCCGGCCGATCTGCCGGAAGTCGTTCGCGCAGCGCCGGCGGGGCCTGAGCTTTACGAAAGTGTCGGCCCGTTGCGTCTTGTCACGATGAGGGCAAGACGCGCGGCAGAGAGGTCGCGCTAGCCGTGCATATCGAAGCTATAGTCGGTGGCCCGCGGGCCGCTGTGGGTTACTTAGTCTTTCGGCAGGACGGCGGGGAGTGCATCGTCATCGATGCGCCCCTCGGCTCGGCGCAAGTGTACGGGGCGCTCATGCGCGATCACGACCTGACCACCGCGCTGATCGTCAGCACTCACGGCCACTGGGAGCACGCAGCCGACCTGGTGCCGCTTAACGCCGCGACCGGAGCGCCGGTCTGCGCCCACCCCTGGGACATGACCCGGCTGTCCGAGCCTCGCATAGCGGTGGAAGACGAGAGCGAGAAGGTGCCGCATCTGCCCTCCTGCCGGCCCGACCGGCTCGTGCGCGACGGCGAAGTGCTTGAAGCGGGCGGCTTCGCTTTCGAGGTGATGCACACGCCGGGACACACCCCCGGCAGCATCTGCCTGTACGAGGCGGGAGCACAGGCGCTGTTCGCAGGAGACCTCCTGACCCGAAACGGCGTCGGCAGAGCCGACATCCCGGGTGGCAATAACTCACACCTGCTGGCAAGCCTTGCGCGCCTGCTCGCGCTGCCCGAGGGCACCCGGGTCTACCCCGGGCACGGACTTTCAACGACGCTGAAGGCAGAGCGCTGGCTGCTGGAGCTGGCGCAGGCGGGATGACCGGCGAGCGCGTGTGACGAGTGACAAGAGACGACGGACGAGTGGGCGGTAGTGCGTGACTAGTGCGTCATGTGTCACGCGTCAACGTGCGTCAGAATCGGCGGCTTGACGCTTGATATGTGGTGTTTGACGCAGGACGCGTCAGTGGTCACCGAGAAAGGAGAGCTAGATGGCAGAAGAGAGAATGCGGCTGCTGGGACTGGTCAGGTCCGAGTCAAACGTGGGCCACGCTGAAATGCAGGCCCTCCCATACCATCTGAACACGGGCGACAACGAGTGGTTCCTGGAGAATATCTCCTGCCAGTACGCGTGCCCGGCATACACCGACGTTGCCCGTTACATCGCGCATATCGCTGCCGAGGACTACGAGACCTCTTACCAGATCAACCTGGAAGATAACGTAATTCCCGGCATCCTTGGGCGAGTGTGCGCCCGGCCGTGCGAGCCTGCGTGCCGGCGCGGCCGCCTGGACGAGCCGATAGCGATCTGCTGGCTCAAGAGAGTGGCCGCAGACTATCGCGGTGAATGGACGCCGCCCGAGCGGCCCCCGCGCACGTCGACCAAGACCATCGCCGTAGTTGGCTCAGGGCCCACGGGCATTGCCGCTGCCCGCGACCTTGCCAAGTTGGGCTACGGCGTAACAGTCTACGAGTCACTACCCGTCGCGGGCGGCATGCTCACCGCGGGGATCCCCGAGTGGCGCTTGCCTCGCGACCTGTGCAAGCGCGAAATCGACGACTATCTGCAGGCGATTGGTGTCGAGCTGCGGCTGAACACCCCTGTCGGCCTCGGTACGTGGCCAGGGGCCGAGAAGGTGAACGACAACGCCATCCCGCTCGATACGCTCATGGGCCGCCACGACGCGGTGCTTATTGCGGCCGGCACGCAGAACCCCCAGGAAATGGAAATCGAGGGCGAGGACTACGGTCGCGTGCGCGGCCTGTTTCCCGGGCTCTGGTTTATGGAGCAGGTCAATCTCCACCAGCGGCCGGAGGTCGGCAGGCGTGTGGCAGTGATCGGCGGCGGTTTCACAGCAATGGACTGCTCGCGCTCGTCGCTCCGCATGGGTGCGGAGAAGGTGTACGTGTTGTACAGGCGTTCGCGAAACGAGATGCTGGTGTACGAGGAGGAAGCTCGCGAAGCCGAGATCGAGGGCGTGGACTTTCGATTCCTGGTGTCTCCGGTAGAGATCGTCGTGCAGAACGATCGCGTAGTCGGCCTAAAATGCGTGCGCAACCGCCTGGGCGAGCCGGACGCTTCCGGTCGACGCTCGCCTGTGCCCATCCCCGGCTCGGAGTTCGTGATCGACGTGGATACTGTGATCGCCGCCACGGGGCAAAGCTCCGAAACGCAGTGGCTGCCTGAGGGCATGGGAATAGCGCTCAACCGCCGCGGCCGCGTAGAGGTCGACCACGACACGTGGATGACTAACGTACCGGGCCTCTTCGCCGCGGGCGACTACGTGGCAGGTGCACGCACGATCATCGCCTCGATCGGTGACGGACAGAAGGCGGCCATTGCCATCGACCAGTACCTGCGCGGAATTGACACCAAGCAGAACAAGGTCGTGGTGCAAGCCGATTTCGCGCTTGTTCCATACCTCGACTACGTGTCCGACTATCATCTGGAGGTCACGCGGCAAATCAGCGAGTGGGCCGAAGAGGAAACACTGCGTGAGGAGACGGCGCCCGACGCCACCGTACGCATGTCGTGGAAGCCGATCTCGATCTGGACGGCTGACACCATGCAAAGGCGGCTCGTTGACGGCGAAGACTACGACGCTGTGCCGCGCCAGCACATGTCGATGCTTCCGCTCGATCAGCGCTTCAACCTCCAGAGCGAGGTCGAACTGGGGCTGCCGCCGAGAGAGGCGTTCCAGGAGGCAAAGCGGTGCCTGCAGTGCCAACTGAACATTTTCCTCGACGGCGACAACTGCATACTTTGCAACGCGTGCATCGAGGTTTGCCCGACCAACGTGCTGCACATGGCAGGGCTGGAATTGATAGAGACAGTCAACGGCACGGAGGACGAGCCGCGACTCGAGGAGGCGCGGCGCTGGAAGCACGGCGCGGCCATGATAATGGACGAGTGGCTGTGCATCAGGTGTGGGCTTTGCGCGCAGATTTGCCCGACCAATTGCATCACGATGCAACACTACGAGCCGAAGCTCGTCGAAGGTGAGCTGTTGGTGCCGTAATGCGCCGTGTGATATGAGGCAAGTGCGGCTCTCAGGACCGCACTTGCCTCGGTGTCTCGCCCGCGGCCGCGGCGTCACCGTTGGCCGCGTGTGTTATAATTTGCGCTTGTAACGATACGTGCCTTTCAGGGAGGAGAGTTGTGACGTCTACATTGACCGCCGTGCGGCGAGGCGCAGTGGCCATCGTAGTGGGCAGCGCACTAGTGGCGAGCGTTGCCGCGTGCGCCGGGCCGACGAATCTAGCGGTTGAGCAAGAGGACGGCCCTTACAGGGTCGACATCTCAATGGATCCCCACACGCTGAACCCGCCGCAGCTTGCCACGCTCAATTTCACAATCACCGAGCGCGACACCGGCAGGCCTGTCGAGGCGTTCACGCCGGTGTACGGCGCCCTCATACACGACGTACTTATCAGCCGCGACCTCCTGCACTTCCAGCACAGCTACACCGACCGGATGATCGGCGGAGTGATGTCGGTACTGACCAACTTCCCCGTGACGGGCGAATATTACAACCACACAATCTTTCAACCCCAGGGTGCGGAGCCCCAGCACGTCAGGTCGGAGATCTCCACCGGCACGTCCGAGATGAGCGCGGACCTCGTGCCCGATACCGACATCCCGCGGTTCTCGCAGGGCGCACAGCTTGAGCTCGTATTCGGGCCGAATCCTCTGCGCGCCGGACAGCCGTCTCAGCTGGCGTTGTTCATCAGCGAGAAGGGCGAGCCTGTCGTCGAGCTTGACTCCGTCCTGGGGAACCCTGGCTTGATGTTCGTCTCAAGCCAGGACGGCGAGCACTTCGGTATCGAGCAGGGCACAGCGCCCAGTCGTACGCTTGCCCCACAGGCGGGCGCAACTCCCGGCACTCCAGCGAGCGGCGCGACTGCTACGGCAATGCCCACCCGACCGGCAACCGGCTCGACGCCCGGTACACAGCAGCAGGATGGCGCGGACGCCGAAGTGGCGCCCGGCCCGACGCTCGTGCCTGAAGTGGCAAACGCCCTTGCGTCGGTAACCGCGCGGCCCTATGCCACACTCATACCGGTGCAGCAGACTGCAATGGCGAGCGTGATTGAGACGCCCGCCGTCGTGCCCGCCACGTCCTACGGGCCCTATGTAGCCTACACCCATACCTTCCCCGAGCCAGGCCTTTACAAGCTCTGGTTCAAGACTTCGTACCGCCAGCGCGTCATGACGGTCGATTTCGTCGTTCGCGTACAGGAATAGGTATCCGCACCCGGGCGTGACCGGCGGAAGGGCCGCACCGTCCGCAGAACGCGGCATACCCGCACGAAACGCCGGGTATGCCGCGCCCTCATACTACTGCCACATACTTCCCACGTGCATGCCTAATAGGCTATTCGGCCGATTGATACTTCGTGCTCGGACGGTTAGAATTGTGACGGGCGCCTGTGAAGGGTGATCGCCTGCCCGTACCCGCGGCATCGGCCACGGTAATGTACCTACTGCTGGAGTGTGTTAGAGATGGATTGGTTGGTTGAGCTTCACAGCCTGTGGCGGTGGCTGATCCTGGCGGCAGCCGCGATCATAGCAGTGCTGGCCGCGCTTGCGGCGTTTGGCGTCCGCCCGTGGGACAATTTGTCGGACAGATTTTCCCTCTTCTTTACAATTGCCCTCGACGTGCAGGTGCTCATTGGCGCAATCGTCTGGGTGCTGGGGCAAGCCTGGGCCGGCGATGCGTTCAGGGGCTTTATCCATCCCGTGGTGATGCTAGGCGCAGTGGCGGTTGCCCACGTCGGCAGGGCGCGCAGCGACCGCGCCACCGGCGACCGGGCGCAGGGCCGCGCCGCACTCATCTTCTACCTTGTGAGCGTAGCGCTCGTCCTAATCGCGATTCCTAGAGAGTGAAGGCGGCACACTGATCGAGAACGCAGTGGCTAACCAACAGGACGAACCACTTACCCAGAGCAGACCACGCTGGAGCCTGAGCGGATCAGCGTTTCGCACGTTGCGCGCGCAGCTGATCCTGCGCACTCTGCTGCCGATGGGGCTGCTGGTGATAGCGTTCGCCGTGGTCGTCCAGATCGGCTACACTCAGGTAACGGAGTCGCTTGTGAAGGCCCGCGACGCCGACCTGGCGACGGTTCAGGCGGCGCGCGTTGGCGACTACCTTGTCAAGGCGCAGCAGGCGCTCAGGCAGGTGGCCGACTCGCCGGTGCTGCTGGACGACCGGACCACGCCCATCTATTACCTCTTGCGCGACGAGCCGCTCTCGCAGCACTTCGACCTCGTTCAGGCTTCGGACCGCGACGGCACCGTGCTTGCGGCGTCTGACGCCACCACGGGCGGCTCGGTTATCGGGTCGCAGGGCTTCCAGGCAATCCAGCAATCAGGGCAGCTGCTCTGGGTGGCTCCCGGCAGGTCTCGGGACGGTCGCCCGGCGCTGGTTATCACCGCGAAGTACCAGGATCAGCTCGGTGCTTTTGCCGGCGTGGTCGAGGGCATCATTTACCTCGGCAGCCCGAAGCTCGGCGCGCCGCTGAGCCAGCCCACGATCGGCTCGAATGCGGCTCTCAGTGGGAGGCAGAATGCCGCCTTCTCGTACATTGTCGCGGCCGACGGCACCATCCTATGGCACCCGGAGACCGAGCTTGTCGGCACAGCATCGTCGGTCGAGCCATTGCGTAACGGCACGGTGAGCGAGTCGGGCGCGATCATAACCAGGGTGGACGGTGACCAGTCGGTTATCGGGTACGCTCCATTGAACGTTGGGCGCCTGCTCCCCCGGGCGGCAGTGTACGCGAGCTGGGTGCAGTGGTACGTTGTGACACAGGAGCGCTGGAACGACGTTATCGCTCCGATTAACTCGCTTCTATTCGGTCTCGGCGCGCTTGCGCTGGTGATGTTTGTAGCGTCGATCGTGCTTGTGGCCAGAAGTGCGGGCACGCTGACCCGGCCTGTTGCC